>JANTGL010000134.1 GCA_024762915.1 Bacteroidales bacterium
CTTAATTTATTTGGGGCTTAAATTATTGGTCATTCCCGTTCAGGTTCTCACGGGTTTTATTTATCTTTATTATGTGTATCCGGAATCGACATTACATGTTTCGAATATCGGAGGTGTAGCCATTCTTCATACAATCGGTGCATTTTCATTAATTATTTTTGTAATTGCCCATGTTTACCTGACAACAACCGGAGATAAAGTATTTACAAGTATCAAAGCGATGCTCACCGGATGGGAAGTTGTTGATATTGATGAAAAAGAAGAACACATAAAACATATGCAAAATGCTGTTGACAAGAGTGTTGCAGGATATTATCGATTAGATAAAAACGGAATATTCGTTGACGTAAATAAAGCATGGCTTAAAATGTTCGGATACAATAATCCGGAAGAAGTTCTGGGGAAACATTATTCAATTGCTCGTGAAGAAAAATATATGAAACGCCTTGATGAACTTGTTGCAAATGTATTAAAAGGAAATAAAATTATCGGTATTCCCGCCATTCGAAAAAATAAAGACGGTTCTTCCGGGAAACATATTTTATCGGCAAACCCGGTTATTGAAAACAATGAAATTGTTGGTTTAGAAGGTTTTGTATTGGATATTAGTGAAGAAGAAGATTATTCTCAACACATGTATGATGCCGTAAGAAACAGTAGGGCGGGATATTACAGATTAAACTCAGACGGATATTTCGAAGACGTTAATAAAGCATGGTTGGATTTATACAAATATGAAAATAAAGAAGAAGTTGTCGGAAAACATTACTCTTTCAGCAGAAGTGAAGAAGATTTAAAATATTTGGATGATATTTTCAAACGTGTTACTTTAAACGGAGAAAGGATCTCAAGTTTAATTGCTAAAAGAAAATGTAAAGACGGTTCTACCGGAAAACATATTTTATCGGCAAATCCGGTTTATAAAAAAGATAAAATTATCGGAATGGAGGGATTTATTTTAAATCTGCCTAAAGAAAAATAGGTTTATTCAATAACAAAAAAGCACATTCAAATGAATGTGCTTTTTTTATACTCTAAATCCGTTTAAATATATTTTGGATATAGTTTATTTAATTCGTCTTTCATTTTAATTAAATCCTCATTTGTTGCAGTTTGAGAATAAATTCTTACAAATTCTTCTATGTCATCATACTGAAAAAGAGATAATTGTGCCGCATCAAATTGAGGGAAATTATGTGAATTACTACATGTATTAACACATTCTTTAAAATCTTTCCAGGCTATTTTCTCGGGAACAGACAAATAATAATGAAACTTTTCATGTGACGTGTAAACACCTTCCGCGATTTTCGTTAAATCAACAAATTTTCTGATTTGAACCAAACTGACATACGGTTTAATCCTCTGTTTCTTTAAAACTTTAATATCTGTTCGACTTAATTTTTCAATAATTAAATCTCCTTCCGAAATATCACCTGCATGAAATGCTACAACCGGAATAACTTTATTAAACAAAGTGATGTGTGCATAATTCATTTTTAATTCCGGATCATCCTTTTTCAATTCTTTCCTTAATCGAATAATTTTTGTTTCTATACATTCATTAAACGATTTAACAGCAATGTATAAAACATCAGGAACTTTTTGTATTTCAGGGTGTTCTGAATAATATTCCCCGTACGGACTTTCACTTTTTAACACTAAGCCTTTATTACACTTATTACACGTTGTTAAAAATGCTTCTTTTTGAAGACATGCTATACCTTTCATAAAACCAGATTTGAAATTTTCGGAAAATTACGAATAATTCATCAAATGTCAAAATTCTATGAATGCCCTCTGACAACAATTTTCATAATTTTCAAATTAAGATGAAAAAAGTGAAATAATTGTTTGCTGAAACAAACTCTTAAAAATCGAACAAACTTAGTAGGTTCCGTTGCATAAGAATAATTTGAATACGGTATGGTTTTTTCTTTACTTTTTGCCATGTCTCTTATATTTTTTTGATTTTTATCAATTTTTAATTTAAAAATTTCTAATATTTTATTCGGGAATGATCCACCAAAGTGCTTTTGCTTTTGCTTTATACAAAAACATATAATGCATAAATAATTTCATCCAGTGCCCGGCAGAACCGACAACACCTACGGTGTCTTTTATATTTCTTCCCCATTTCGGATATTTTTCCCAGTCTTGTACAATCGGATTTACGGTCATAACGGCTGCTTGTCCTTTAATTAAACCGTAACCGGCTGAAACAATACAGGCAGCACCCATTTTTGCCATAGATGCTTCGTGCGGATGATCCTCTTTTCCTGTTTTTATTCTATGCGCTACATTTGCCGCAACAACTCGACCGATTACACCGGATGGCATTCCCGTGCGCGGCGGTGTCGGAAATATTTTTGTTCCGTTAGGACTTTCCATCGGTTTTGACATAGTATGCGGCGGTGCAAAAGCAATTCCGGAAGCATACATATTATCATAAACCGGATTTTGATATATTTTAGGCCAATCACTTGCTTTCCATTCTTCATAGGGTTTAGGCGTGTAATCAGCATCGACTTTCATCATTCCGTTGGCGGCAAAAACTTTATCGGTAATATCGTCATCATTTTTATCAAATGCTTTCATTCCTGCTCCGGCAAAACCGGGAATTAACATCGCAAAATCAAATTCTTTTTCATGTTCTGTTCCGTCAAGGGTCTCATAATATGCTTTCCCCGCATCAATTTTTTTAACCCCTGCTCTTTTTATCCATCGAATACCGTATTCTTTTAAAATGGATTCGGTAAAGATTTTAGTCGGCGTAATGTATCCGTTTCTTTTAATATAAGCACCGCCCATTCCGAAATCACCGAGTTCGTATTCATTGGAAATCCACCAAATATCTGCCAAATGATTAAGCTTTCGCTTGTTTACTTCAAAAGAAATATTCAAAGCATATTCAAAAGCAGCGCCTTGACAGGTTGCCAAAGGATGACCCGTTCCGATTAAAAAAGTTTGTTTCTCGCCTTTTTCCATTTTCTCCAAAGATTTTTGAAGATTTTCCCAAGCGTGTGCCGCATGGTCATAAGTACAAACTGAATTTGTGAATTTGTCGGGACCCAAACCTTCGGTTGCGGCAAAATTTAATTTCGGACCTGTCGCATTAATTAAAAAATCGAAATCAACGGTTTCCTCTTTGCCTTCATTTTCTCCCGCAACATATTTAATTGTTACAAATCCTTTTTCATTATTTTTATTCCCTTCCGGATGAATGGACAATGCCAGTGCTTGCTTATAAACAATTCCTTGCTTTTTATAAACGGGAGCCAATTTAAACTTTACTTGGTCGGGTTTCATCAAACCGACACCTACCCATATATTGGAAGGTACCCACTGGTAATTACTGTTCGGACTGATAATAACAACTTCGTGTTGTTTGCCGAGTTTTCTTTTAGCTACGAGAGCTGCGGTATGACCGGAAACGCCGGCTCCGAGAACTACTACTTTTGCCATTTGTAAGATTGTTTTATGTTGTAAAACACAAATATATTAAATATTTAACAAGTTTCAAATATTTTTAAGATTAAAATATGTTTTATTCCGAAAATAGACATTTCCTCAGATAATAATTTCTCAATAGTATATTTTTTTTAAATTTGCAGGCAAAAATGTCTCCCCAACTTGTATTCTTTGTAATTGCTGCTTATTTTTCTTTGTTAATATTTATTTCTTGGCTGACAAGCAGGAAAAGTAATTCGGCAAGTTTCTTTACGGCGAACAAGCAATCACCGTGGTATTTGGTTGCTTTCGGAATGATTGGGGCATCGCTTTCGGGAGTAACGTTTATTTCCGTTCCGGGTTGGGTTGCCGATACGAAATTTTATTATTTTCAAATGGTTCTCGGTTTTTTAGTCGGTTATTTTGTTATCGCAACCGTCTTAATGCCTTTATATTACAGATTAAATCTTATTACCATATATACCTATCTCGAAAAACGATTCGGATTTCGGGCATATAAAACAGGTTCTGCTTTTTTCTTATTGTCCAGAGTCATCGGGTCGTCATTCAGATTATTTTTAGTTGCCGGTGTGTTACAACTCGGATTTTTTAATGCTTTTCATATTCCGTTTTGGGTTACGGTTGCCGTAACAATTTCTTTAATTTGGGTTTATACGTTTCGAGCAGGAATTAAAACCATTGTTTGGACCGACACTTTGCAAACTTTCTTCATGATTACGGCTGTTATCGTTACGGTTTTCATCATCGGGAATAAGTTAGATTTAGATTTTAACGGAATTATAAGTGTTATAAAAAAATCGGATTATTCAACGGTTTTTGATTGGGAGTGGCAATCGGAAAACAACTTTTTTAAACAATTTCTTGCCGGTGCATTTATGGCTTTGGTTATGACCGGATTAGACCAAGATATGATGCAAAAAAACTTGACTTGCAGAAATATTAAAGATGCAAAGAAAAATATGTTTTGGTTCAGCATTACTTTAGTGCCCGTTAATTTAATATTTCTTTCGTTGGGTATACTGTTATATTACTATGCAGTACAAAGCGGCATTCACATTCCCGCAAAATCTGATGATTTGTATTCTTTTTTGGCTTTAAATCATCTTTCCATTTTTGCAGGTGTCATATTCTTACTCGGTATTACCGCTGCGGCATTTTCAAGTGCCGATTCGGCTTTAACGGCTTTAACAACTTCCTTCAGTATCGATTTTTTAAATTTGGATATTCATAAAAACAATAAAAAAACAAATCGAACAAAACGGTTTGTTCACATCGGTTTTTCCGTTTTATTATTTCTTGTAATTCTTATTTTTAAAGCATTAAATGATGAAAGTGTTGTTTCTGCCGTATACACGGCTGCAGGCTATACTTACGGACCTATTCTCGGGTTATTTGCTTTCGGATTAATTTCAAAACGAGAAGTAAAAGATAAAGCAATCCCTTTTATTGCCGTTATTTCTCCGATTTTAGTTTACTTTATTAATATGTTTTCAGACACATTACTTTTCGGATATAAGTTCGGTTTTGAATTGCTCATTGTAAACGGTGCTTTGACCTATTTGGGTTTATGGTTATTCTCGAAAAAAACGAAGCTTATTTCTTAATTGATTTTTCATATTTCTCAATCCAATTTTTAAGCGTTATTTTTGTCATTAATTCAGCAATTAAATTATAGGGAATCGCATCAAATTTATGGAACCGAATGCAACTTTTTCCCATATCCAGTTTATCATTTACTCTTTCGGAATATTCTTTTTTGAACCAATTCAGAAGCTTTTCATCTGAATATAAACCCATATGATACAATGCAATATGGTGCTTTTGTGACGCTAAATGAGCAAACGGTAAAGCTTCGGACGGTTTCGCATGATATCCGCCCGGATAAAGATTGTGCGGAACGACAAATCCAATCATTCCGTATTGTATTTGCTCTGAAAAGCCATCGGGAATATTTTCTCTGATAACTTCTAATAAGCGAATAAATGTTTGTTTTCTGTTATCGGGAACTGTCCGGATATAATCATCACTCGAATGAAACTTTTCAGACATTATTCCGACAAATTCTTAAGATTATTTAATCCGGCTTCTAAATCTTTTCCGAGCAAATCATCAAAATTCATAAACAACATCATAATATTCATCGGATAGTTCATTTTGCCGTTAAGCCCCCATACGACTTTTGTAGTAATACTATCAATTTCTTCAGTCGTAAAATAAGCATAATCCGTTTCTTCAAAAGGTTCTTTAAATCGTAATTCAAAATCAATCCGCTTTCCGTTCGTGATTTTGATAATTTCTTGTTCCCCTTTTCCGACATCTTTATTATCACTGTCCCAAGAAGATATAAAACCTATTGTTCCGTCCGTGCCTTTAAATTCTTTTTTCATATTCGGATCCATTTTTGACCAAACACTGAAATTATCCTGGTTCTTCAGATATTTCAAATAATTAAATATTTCCGAATTCGATTTATTTATAAGAACTTCTCTCGTAACGGAATATTCTTTGGGAACAAATATTGCCGTAATCAAGAACATGGCAACAAGGGCTATTATTACAATACCGATTATTTTTAATGTTTTCATAATTAATTTTTTATTGAGTTCAGTATTCAAATATACGACAATATTTATATTATGATTTTATTTTTTCTCAATTTTTAAAATATACTCACTTTTGGGAGCAATATGAAAAATAAGTTTATCGCCGGCATGACATTTTTCATACAATTCTTTTTCAACTTTATATTGAACACCGTCAATAATAAAGTTATACAAATCAAATGCTTTCATAGCACCGGCAGGCATACCGCTTCCTGCTTCCCAATCGAGTCGAGATGATTTCTTTTCAACGGTTTTAATTTCAAGTATTTTTTCTTTATTGCTTAAATCCGTAAGTTTTTTATGATTAATAAAAAAATAAACAATTCCGCAAAAAGCCATTGTTCCCGTAAATACCAAAGCTGCAGAATTCAAATTATTATCTGCAAGATATAAAATTGTTCCTGCAATCCCGAAAACTGCAAAAAACAGGGAAAATATCAAACCGGGACGAAGCTCGTATTTTAATTTTTTAATATCTTCTTCAGTAAGTTTAGCTTTCATTAATATTTATCAGAATTAATTTTTTTTATAAAATTTTGAAATTGTCTGCTTTTAAAATGAGAGTCAATTTTAATTATAAAAGATAAATCTTTTCCAGAAAATAAACTTATTGTTAATTTCAAGCGTTTGCTTCCGGTAATTTTATCCGTTATAGATTTTTCAGAAAAAAAATGAGATGCTTTAATAATATCTATTTCCGAATATTGTATTTTTCTTATCATGCCTGACTTAACAATTTCAAGTTTATTATCAATAAATTGAATTACTCCTATTTTTTTGCTATTATGCATTATAATAAAAGAAATGAAAACAACCAATAAAAGAACGATTATAAAAGAAATCATGTACCAAGCAATATTATCCATAAAAGGACGTATATTCGGATTTTTTTCGAAAAAAGACAGAAATCTTATTATTACAAGAAGTATAAGTAACAGACTTATACTATAAACTCTAAATTTATTTATTTTTGAATAATTTTTAGATTCTATAATATCAAATGATTGCATTAAAAAAACTTTTACTCAAAATAATTCTTAATGTCATAGCCCGAATCTTTCAAAAATTTATCTTTTTGCATTAATTTTAAATCGCTTTGCACCATTTCTTTTATTAATTCTTCAAAGGTATATTCGGGTTTCCAACCGAGTTTTGTATTTGCTTTGGTCGGGTCGCCGAT
>JANTGL010000135.1 GCA_024762915.1 Bacteroidales bacterium
AATTAATAATACGTTTTAAAGATTCATCATCTCTTTTATTTACGATAAGTTTAAAATAAGCCAACAAATCTTTTATTTCTTTTCTTTGATAGAAAGATAAACCGCCGTAGATTTTATAAGGAATTTTATTTCTTCTGAATGCCTCCTCAAAAATACGAGATTGAGCATTGGTTCTGTAAAGCACGGCATGATCGGAATATTTCGTCAGGTCAATATTAACGGATTCCAAAATTTTATTTGCTACAATAAAACCTTCTTCATTATCCGTAAGAGCTTCAATAATTTTTATTTTACCGCCCTCTTCATTTTTTGAAAAAACCGTCTTTTTTATTCGTTCCGTATTTTTATCTATAACAGAATTTGCCGCATCCGTAATATTTTTCGTAGAACGGTAATTTTGTTCCAATTTAAACAGTTGATAATCTTTATAATCGTTTTTAAAATTCAGAATATTTTCAATTTTAGCTCCTCTGAAAGAATAAATACTTTGAGCATCGTCTCCCACAACACACACATTTTTATGTAGTTCCGCCAGTTTATTAATTATAAGGTATTGAGAAAAATTCGTATCTTGATATTCGTCAACCAAAATATAATCAAACTTTTTTTGATATTTTTTCAGAATATCGGGATGATCACGAAAAAGGATGTTTGTTTTCAAGAGTAAATCGTCAAAATCCATGGCACCGGCTTTAAAACACCGTTGTGTATAAATTTTATAAATACGGTATATTTCCGGTTTACGTGATTTCTCATCTTGGTTTTTTAATTCTTCGATATTTTCATAAGCTTTTGCCGTAATCAAATTATTTTTAGCTCCTGAAATACGTCCGTAAACATTTGCAGGTTTATAAATTTTATCATCTAATTGCAATTCTTTAATAATACTTTTAATGATACTTTTTGTATCTTGTGTATCATAAATTGTAAAACTTGACGGATAACCCAAAGTTTCGGCTTCTTTTCTCAAAAATTTTGCAAATACGGAATGAAAGGTTCCCATCCATAAAGATTTTACGTGCTCCTCTCCGATTAAAGAAGCAATTCGTTCTTTCATTTCTTTGGCTGCTTTATTGGTAAATGTCAATGCCAAAATACGCCAAGGTTTAACGCCGTTTGCCAGCAAATGAGCAATTCGGTATGTTAACACACGCGTTTTTCCGGAACCGGCTCCGGCAATTACCAAGGAAGGTCCTTTGGTATTTATAACAGCTTCTTTTTGAGCTTTATTTAATTGGTCTAAATAGTTTTGCACGAAAAATATTTTAACAGAAAATTTATTCTGAGATGAGAAAATCAATCTAAGAAAGGGCAAAAATAAAAAGGAAGTTAAATATCTCGTTAAAATTTTAAAGTATTTATAAAATATTTTTTAAAAATCAATGTTAAAAAAAGATACTTTGTTGTTTTACAGGATTTATTAATTTTGCATAAAATATCTTAAAGTGAAAAGACTCATCATATTTGTTCTGTTTTTGTTACCGCATATTGTATTTTCGCAATTAAACATAAGTATTACAAGCAATCTTGTTCCTTTGTATCCGTCAGACGGTGATACTTTAAGCGGCTGTCGAAAAGATTCCGTAATTACGTTTAAGGCAACGGTTACCGACGGTGGTTCTCCCGTTACAAATGCCGAATATTATTGGGATTTTGATGACGGAACCACAACTTTCGGAACAGATAAAGATTCTGTCACAAATCAATATGCTGAAGGCGGCGGTTATCGTGTAAAATTGAAAGTAGTTGATGCAAGTATGCAGGAAGGCTTTAAAATAGTACCCGTAAAAATTGCCGTAGCTCCCGATTATTCAAAAACAAAAGTTGATTTACCCGAAGATGTTAACGGAATATGCAAAGGAAGCTCCGGGAAATTGTTAGGAACCGCATTTCCTAAAGAGTGGAAAGATACGATTAAATATGAAGTACCCGAAGATCCTGCAATTGAAATTTCTGATATAAAGCCCTATCAATCAAGCTTACCTTTTGATGAATTTCCGGAAGGAACAACATACAATGTCGGAGATATTGATTCAATCGGTATTAATTTAGAGCATTCCGATATGGGAAATTTGCAAATTAAATTAACTTGCGAAAACGGTACCTCAGTTATATTAAAAGATTATGATGCAAGCAATCATGCTTATTTGGGTGAACCTGTCGACGACGAAGCAAGTTCTGAAGCCGGAACACCTTATCAATATTATTGGTCAAATGCATCTTCATCGGGGACGATTAACAGCACAACATTAAGCCCCGTACCGGAAGCTGCCTATTTGCCGGAGCAAAGTTTTGATAATTTTGCCGGTTGTCCGATGAACGGAACTTGGACTCTTGATATTACCGATAATCAAATAACGGATAACGGGTTTATTTTTTCTTGGTTTATTAAATTTAAGAAAGATGTTGAGCCGAAAACATGGACTTTTACTGATACGCTTTTGCAATATAAAACCATTAACGGTATTATCTACGGAACTTTTTGGGAAGGTAAGAATGCGGGAGGAACGACTATTTTAACAAACGGTGATACCATTATCGGTAATGCTGCTGCAGCTCCCGATGTATACGGAGGACACGGCTACACATTTCATGTTATCAATAATTTCGGATGCCCGCAAGACACAACTGTTATTTTAACGGTTGAAAAAGCAAGTGCAACTGCAACACCGGAAACCGGTACAGCAAAATTGGATGTTAAATTTGAAAATACAACAAGTTGGGCTACGGAAAAAGAATGGGATTTTGGTGATAAAAGCCCTGCGGAACTGATTATTGAAGAAGATACTATTTCTCATAAATATCTCGAAAAAGATGATTACTATGCTGTTCTGACGGTTACAGATGATATGGGATGTGTTGATACGGACACGATACTGATTAAAGTTGATGTTGAACCCTCAAAACTGGAAGTCCCGAATGTTTTTACCCCGAACGGAGACGGCCTTAATGATGTATTCAAATTCACTGAAGAAAGTTTGAAAGGAATGAAAGAATTTCATATGACTATTTATAATCGCTGGGGACAAAAAGTTTATGAAACAAACAGTACTAATCCTGAAGATTTCAGTTGGGACGGAAAAAATAAGCTCGGATTTACCGTATCACCCGGGGTTTATTATTATGTTATAACAGCTACGGGAAAAGACGAAATAATATACAAAGGCGATCGAGGCAGCAAAAAAAATAAAACACCGGATCCGAATGTTCAAACTGCAGGGGCAAAAGGGGTAATTCACGTATTCAGATAAAGAGTCAAAATCAAAAACATTCCGAAAGTTATGAACTTTCGGAATGTTTTTTTATAAATTATCCTTTACTACTCGAAACCCGATTGTTGCATTTTCGGTAACCGGTTTTGACGCACGCCGATTTGTTATACGCAACATTTCGGGTGTATTATACCAAGAACCGCCTCGATGTACTTTCATTTGTCCGGTTTCGGGACCTTGCGGATTTTTTTCGGGAGCAGATTTATAATATTCCGGAGAATACCAATCCGAACACCATTCGGAAACATTACCGCTCATATCAAAAAGAGTTGCTTTGTTTGGTTTTTTCTGCCCGGTTTTGTGCGGTTTATTTTCAGAATTTTTTCTGTACCAAGCAACTTCATCGGGCTTATTACTTCCCGCATAAATATATTTTCTGAAAATACCCGAAAAAAATGTTTGTTTACCGCCCTTAGCGGCATATTCCCATTCAGTTTCCGAAGGTAATCTTCCGCCGATGTATTTGCAATACGCATCGGCACCGAACCAACTGACAAAATTTACCGGGTAATCTTCAAAACCGGTTTCAGTATAATATATTGAATCTTTCAGATAAATTCGACATTTTAAACGCTTATACGTTCCGCTTAAATTAATGTATTTTCTTAAAAGTGAGGCATCCGGTTTCAGTGAATTTAAAAATGTGCAAAATTCTTTATTCGTAACTTCATATTTACTTATATAAAAATCACTTAGGTATATTTTCCTTATCGGTTCTTCATCATCGTCACCGGTATTATTTCCCATTTTGAAATTGCCTCCTTTAATAAAACTAAAAGAAAAATCATTTGTTTGAGCCGAAATTTTGCTTGTTATGTAAACAATACAAAAGAAAATTAATATTGATGCAAAATGTTTCATTTCTTTCTGTATTAAGCAGGTTTTAATTATGTTTGCACGCAAAATTAATGAATATAAATCAAAATGTACTTTAAAGATAAAATAGTTTGGATAACGGGAGCATCATCCGGAGTCGGCGAAGTAATGGTATATGCTTTTAATAAGCAACAAGCTCAATTAATTATATCATCGCATGAACCGGAAGAATTAGAACGTGTAAAAAATAATTGCAATTTTGAGCCTGAAAACATTTTTGTTTTACCTTTTAATTTGACGGAACATGATAAAATTCCCGATTTGGTTAAAACCGTAATAAATAAATTTAAGAAAGTTGATATCCTGTTTAATATAGGAGGAATAAGCCAACGTGCCTTAGCAAAAGACACTTTAATTGATGTTGATAAACGCATTATGGATATTAATTATTTCGGAACGGTGATTTTAACAAAAGCCGTATTGCCTGAAATGATTAAGAATAAATCCGGACATATTGCCGTGATGACAAGTTTAGCCGGACAATTTGCAATCCCGTTACGATCGGCATATGCTGCATCAAAACATGCTTTACACGGATTTTTTGAAACTTTAAGAGCTGAAGTATATAAGGATAATATCAAAGTCACTTTATTTTCTCCTGCCTATATCAAAACGAATATAGCCATAAATGCATTAACAAAAGACGGAAGTCCTCAAAATTTTGATGATCCGAGTTTAAAAAAAGGAACATCTCCCGAAGATTTTGCAAAATTAGCGTTAAAATCAATAAGAAAAGGAAAAGAAGAAGTTATTTCCGGCGGAAAAGAAAAATACGGCGTTTATTTAAAACGATTCTTTCCGAAATTGTTTTCAAGAATTATAAGAAATGCTGATGTCAGATAATACAATATACCAATTTACGGCAAAAACCTTTCACGGCTTAGAAAAAATACTTGCATCCGAAGTAAAAAAAATCGGAGCTTCCGATATTAAAATTTTAACAAGAGCCGTTAGTTTTAAAGGCGACATTGAAGTGATGTATCGTGCTAATTATGAAGCAAGAACAGCTTTAAATATTTTGCAAAAAATCACTGAATTTACGGCAAATTCTTCAGATGAACTTTATGAAAAAACAAAAAAAATAAACTGGGATGATTTCATTAAACTTGAAGAAACATTTTCAATTGATAAAACCATTCATTCAAACATTCATAAGCATTCTCAATTTGCTGCTTTAAAAACCAAAGATGCATTGGTTGACTTTTATAATGAAAAATATCAAAAACGCCCTTCGGTGAATATTAAAAGTCCGGATAAAAAAATAAATCTTCACATTAACGGAACCAAATGTACACTTTCAATTGATACTTCCGGAGATGCGTTATTTAAAAGAGGATATCGAAAAGACACCGGACCTGCACCCCTGAATGAAGTTTTGGCTGCCGGAATCGTTATGCTTACCGATTATAAAAATATTGATTATTTCTACGATCCGATGTGCGGTTCGGGAACAATACTGATTGAAGCGGCAAGAATTTTCATGAATATTCCGCCTGCCTACAACAGACAGAAATTTGCTTTTCACAAATTCTCAAATTATGATTATCAATTATGGAACAAAGTAAAACGTGAAGCCGAAAAAAGGATAAATAAAGAGATTCCCTTAAAAATTATAGGTACTGACATTGAAGATGAACTTATTAAAATAACAAGAAAGAATATTTCGGAAGCCGGACTGAGAAATTACATTATTGTACAAAGAAAAAATTTTATCAATACAAAATTCGAAAATAAAAAAGGTTTAATTGTTACAAATCCTCCTTATGATGAAAGAATTAAATCATTGGATATTAATAATTTATATAAAGATATGGGGGATACTTTGAAAAAAGGTTATAAGAATTGGTCAGGTTATATTTTTTCGGGAAATATGAATGCAATAAAAAGTATCGGTTTAAAACCTTCGCAAAAACATCAATTATTTAACGGCAAAATTGAATGCAAACTTTTAAAATATGATTTATATTAAAAAAAATCAGAATTATTTTTTATATTTGTTCATTCAATTTGAAACCTAAATCGAATTATGTCTTTTGATTTGTTAGAATGGTATAAAAAAAATACCGACGAAAAGATATTGTATTCTTTCTTGGGATCGGTTTCAGAAGATATAATTAGTTCAATTCTGGACAAGATTGAAAATATTTTAACTGATACAGAGACAGATATAAAGATTTTTAAAAAGATTTATCATATTTCGGTTGAAGCATTACAGAACTTATATCATCATTCGGATTCGCCCAAGCATGGCGGAAATGCAATTGAGAATAATATTGTTTTTATTCTGAAGAAAGAAACGAATCATGAAAATACAAATTGTAAATTCAATATTTTAACCGGGAATTTTATTAATAAATCGAATACAAGATTATTGAAAGAACGTATTGATCAATTAAATTTTTTGTCAAAAGATGAAATAAGAACACTTTATAAATTAATATTGAACAATAACGAATTTTCCGAAAAAGGCGGAGGCGGTCTCGGAATGATTGATTTAGTTAAGCGTTCGGGAAATAATTTAACTTATAATTTTTATAATTTTGACAGTGATTACATTTTTTTTACATTAAGAATTGCAATTTAGAAATATGATTATTAAATTTGTCATTTAAGAAACAACAATAAATACTAATATGGAGTCTATAAGAATTGAGAAAACACGAAAAACACCTGATATTACTTTTAATGCAGAATCAGGAAAATTACAAATTGAAGGGAAATCAATTCCCGAGAATTCAATTGAGTTTTATAAACCGCTAGTTGATTGGCTGGAGGAATACAGTAAAACACCTCATGAAGCAACTGAAGTTAATATAAAATTGGAATATTTCAATACCAGTTCTTCAAAATGTATTTTGGATGTTTTTAAGAAACTGGAAACGATCCACAAAGAAAATAATAATGTAATTATTAACTGGTATTATGAAGAAGATGACGAAGATATGCTCGAAGCCGGTGAAGATTATCAATCAATCTTGAAAATACCTTTTAAGATGATTGAAATGGAAGAATAATTAAGAGAAATTACAGACTCCTTATACAAATCACATTAAAACGAAAAGTCATTGCTTTTCGTTTTTTTTTATGGATAAAATATAGAA
>JANTGL010000136.1 GCA_024762915.1 Bacteroidales bacterium
TTTGGAAAAGTTATTATTATTCAATCAAAAACTTCAAAAATTTACGTTTTTTTTCGGAATAAGGAGCATATTTCATTTTAGGTTCAAACCAATACGGTTTTTTTAAGATGCTTTTAAAATGTGAAAAGTTTTCAAAACCCGTGTATCCGTGATAATTACCCATGCCGCTGGAACCCGTTCCGCCGAAAGCCAAACGGTGATTGGTCAAATGCATAACAGTATCGTTAACGGCACCGCCGCCGAAGGAAATTTCTGTTTGAATTTGACGAACGGCACGTTTGCTTTTTGAAAAAATATACAAAGCCAAAGGTTTCGGTCTTTGTTTTACTTCTTCAATGGCTTCCTCGAGATTTTCATAAGCAATAACAGGTAAAATGGGACCGAAAATTTCATCGTCCATTACGGGATCTTTGAACGTTACATTATGCATAATCGTCGGATGAATTATACGATTTGCTCTGTCGGAAGTTCCGCCGACATAGACTTTTTCTTTATCGATTAAATTCATTAAACGGTCAAAATTGCGTTCGTTAATAATTTGGACGTAATTTTCGGGAACCCCTTTCGAGAAATCGGGAAATTGTTTATTGATTTGCTTTTTTAGTTCTTCCAGTAATTGGGTTTCAATTTTTTTATCGACAAGGATGTAATCCGTTGCAACACAGGTTTGTCCGGCATTTAAAAACTTACCCCAAACGATGCGTTTGGCGGTCATTTTAAGATTGGTATCCGGTAAAACAAAAGTCGGACTTTTACCGCCGAGTTCCAAAGTTACCGGAGTCATATTTTGAGCTGCTGCTTTGTATATAATTTTCCCGACGGGAACACTGCCGGTAAAAAATATTTTATCGAAATTCAAATTAATAAATGCCTGTGTTTCTTTTACACCGCCTACAATAACGTGAAAGATTTCGGGAATAAAAAAATGATTGAAAATTTTCGCCATTATTGCCGAAGCATTGTAGGATAATTCACTCGGTTTTAAAATAACCGTATTGCCGGCTGCCAGAGCCGAAATAACCGGAATTAAAGAAAGCTGATACGGATAATTCCATGCACCGATTACCAATGTGCAACCCAAAGGATCCGGAAGAACGTAACTTTTACCGGGCAAATTTGCTAAGTTTGTTCTTTTCTTTTTCGGTTTCATCCATTTTTTCAGCTTTTTAATAGCCAAATTTAATTCCGAATAGACTAAGGACAGTTCGGTGGCATAGGTTTCAAACTCCGATTTTGAAAAATCCTTGTAAACGGCTTCGTAAAAATATTGTTCGTTTTCACGAAGTGCATCTCTGAACTTTTTCAGTTGTTTCAGTCTGAATTTCAGCGGTTTTGTTTGACCGGATAAGAAAAATTCTTTTTGTGCGGCAAGTAAGTTTTCAGGTGTCATGGTTCTAATATTTATCATAAAAGTAAAAAATAAATTTTCAGTTACAAAGTAAAAGCTGATGATATTTTATATTTTTGTATTTATTTTTAAAAGAATATTATGAATGTATCCGTTGACATCAGTTATTATCCGTTAAAAGTAGAATTTAAACCGCATATTTTGGATTTTATTCATCGTTTGCAGAACTATAAAGAACTGGAACTTATCAGAAACGGAATAAGCACGCAAGTATTCGGAAAATATGATGAAGTGATGCACATTCTGACCAAAGAAATAAAAAACAGTTTTGAATTGCCGCACTCCGTATTTGTGTTGAAAATAATCAATACCGATTTGTCATGATTGCAGCACAAATTGATCTTATTGATTTTTTCCTGAAACCTTATGAAGATGCTTCAATTTTAAATATTTCACTGGAGTTTATTGCAGCATTTTTCGGAGTAATCAGTGTCTTTTTTGCAAAAAAAGAAAACATTTTGGTTTTTCCAACGGGAATTATCAGTACCGGACTGTATGTTTACTTGCTGTCGCAGTGGAGTTTATACGGCGATTTGATTATTAATATTTATTATACCCTGATGAGCATATACGGCTGGTATATGTGGAGCAAAATTATTGATGATAAGGATAAACACATTCCTATTTCAAATTCCGGTCGAAAAGACAAACTGAAAGCGTTCGGGATTTTTGCATTTACATCTGTTTTTGTTATAGCCGTTTACCGTTTTTATAATGTGATGCCGAATGATTTGGGTTTTGCTGACAGTATCCGTTATGCCTTTGAAAAAATGACGTCCGGAAGTTTAACGGAATTTCGAAAAGCAACACCTTTTATGGATACCTTCACAACCGGGGCAGCATTTGCCGCCATGTGGTTGATGGCAAACAAGAAAATTGAGAATTGGATATTTTGGATTGCCGTAAATACGGTTTCAATCCCCTTGTATTTTGTTAAAGGATACGGTTTTACCGGAATTCAATATACGATATTTTTAATTTTGGCGATTTACGGATACCGTGAATGGAAACAAAAAATGAGTGTAAATAATTAAATTAAGTTCTGCCGATTTTTTACAGAAATTTTTTTATTAAAAGTATTTACGTTTGAATTTAAGTTGAAATTTGAAATTTGATGTTACAGCGAAAAAGTATAAATTATAACATATATTACAAGAAAGATTATATGAAAAAGATTTTAATTATAAGTATGTTTATTTTTATATCTGTTTTTATTTTCGGACAAAACACATTTAAAGAAAGACACCTGCAAAAAATAAAAAAGGAACAAGCCGTTAAAGTCTCGGTATGGGATATTTCAGGGAAAAAATACAGTGCTTATTTATGGTATGCCGACAGTTCGCAAATAATTCTTTCATCAAGAAAAGATACGGCGGAAAATTTAGTTCAATATAAAGCGGATGCTGTTTATCGCTTAAAAATCACGCATAAAACCAATTTTAAACAACGTTATTGGAACAGTTTTAAAATCGGAGAAGGAATTGTTTTTCCGTTAACCGGAATGATATATTCTCAGGGTGAAGCCATTATGGTTCCGCCGTCTTTTATGATTGGTGTTTATACAATTATTTTAGTCGCACCGGGAAGTTTATTGACGGCTGCCGTTCGGTCAAAAGATGTTAATATTGATTATATAGTAGATTCCGATATTACTGAATTCAGGAAATCGAATGCATTTTTGAAAAAACGAATGCTTTGTGATTCTATGCCGAATAACAGTGTCGTTCAAGAAAATAAAAGTTTAAAAAATAGTGATGCATTATCAAAAATTGACATCCCAAATATAGGTATACATCCAAATTACCTGACAGTTATGCATTTTTACGCAGGGATAAATTATTCACCCTATTTAATTCATTCTTTTTTGAATCATCAACTTGCAAAATCAAGTTTTTCACATGAACAAAATTCGAATATTAACTCGACAAATATGATTTTTAATTGTGCATTTAACTTAAAAAATAAAATCCGAATAAAAGCAGGGTTTGAAACTCACAAAAAGAATTTTTCATTCGGCATTCATCGAGATGCCAATGATGATTCAAACTATTTTAAATTCAGCTATCAAAATAATTTTTATATCAACTTAGGTGCCGATTATGTTTTTAATCCGGTAAATCTAATGATGCTCAATAAATCTCAATTTTCTGCGGGAGCCGGATTGGTTTTCAGTGAATTTTATATTGAGGGTGAAGATTATGACAGAGAAAACAATACCGGTCTGATTTATTATTATTCATCAAAAAGAGTTAATATGTTCGGTTTTAAATTAAATGTTTCCTATAATTATTTTATCAATCAACATATTTCTTTGCAAGCAAATATCGGTACTTATATAATGCCGAATTATTCATTTAATGATGTTTCATATACAGGTGCACATAATGAAGATTTATATATTAAAAATATTAAATTAAATGCATCGGATATATTTTTTAACGGAGGAATCGCTTTTCATTTATAGTTATTATGTTATACGGCTGCCCCGGAATGTTAATAATCAATACACAGACTAAACTATGGAAAAATTGGTGTCGCAGTAATTAATTATATATTTGTACTTATTTTTCTCATTTTGAGGGTTTAATATGAGTTTATTTTTAAAAATTTTATTGTCGTTTGTTCTTTTGTATGCTGTTTCCGTAACGGTAATATATTTTATTCAACACAAATTAATTTTCCTGAACGATAAACCGGATAAAAACTTTCAGTTTAATTTTAGTCAAGATTTTGAAGAATTTAATATTGAAACTGACGAAAAACTTATAATTAATGCCTTGCTTTTTAAGTCAATGACTCCGGCAAAAGGAATAATTATTTATTTTCACGGTAATTCCGGAAATTTGGAGCGATGGGGTAATTATTCTTCAAATTTTACTTCATTAGGATATGATATTTTAATGACGGATTACAGAAGCTACGGGAAAAGTACGGGGACACCGTCGGAAAAATCCTTATATAAAGATGCTGAGTTTATTTGGAATTGGACAAATAAAACATTTAATTATAAAAAACATATTATTTACGGACGATCTCTCGGTGCTGCGGTTGCCTCTCATTTGGCTTCAACCGTTAATCCCGATTTGCTTATTTTGGAAACTCCTTTCGATAATCTCAATGATGCCGTGCCGGCATATATAATTCCCTATAAGTTAAAATGCAATTTTTCAAATTCAAAACATCTTAAAAACGTGAAATGTAAAAAAGTAATTTTTCACGGAACTTGGGACATGCTGATTCCCTTATCTTCAGCAATGCGATTAAAACCTTTTTTAACAGAAGATGATAAAATGATTGTCATTAAAAAAGGGAGGCATAATAATTTGGATTCTTTTCCTGAATATCATACAGTTTTAGCTGACATTTTACAATAACAGCGTCATTAAAATCATAAAGAATTCTGTTTTTTTATGAAAAAATTGTAGTTTTGATGTTAAATAACATAATGATGGTTAATATTCTTATCATAATTGCAAGCATTTATATCGGAATATGTATAATAATTTATTTCTTTCAACACTTGTTTTTTTTCAGACCGGAATTGTTACCTTCCTCATTTAAATTTAACTACACATTTCCTTTTGAAGAATTGAAATTTGATATGGAAGACGGCGGAACAATTAACGGGATTCATTTTAAAGTACCGTCATCACGCGGCGTTGTTTTTTACCTGAAAGGAAATTCCAGAAGTATTAAAGGATGGGGAAAGTTTGCAAAAGATTTTTTAAGTAACGGTTACGATCTTTTGATGATAGATTATCGCGGTTTCGGTAAAAGCACCGGGAAACGAACTCAAACAAAACTGTTCAACGATGCCCAATATATGTACAAATGGTTATCAAAACAATATCCGGAGGATAAAATTATTTTGTACGGAAGATCGCTCGGAAGCGGAATTGCTGCACGTATTGCATCTTGGAATAATGCCGGAATGTTGATATTAGATTCTCCCTATTTCAGTTTTTACCATAATGTGAAACGATTTTTATTTTTTATTCCTCTGAAATTTATTCTTCGATATGATATTCGTACCGACGTTTATCTTAAAAAAACTGAATGTCCGATTTATATTATTCACGGAGATAAGGACCAATTATTTCCGATAAAACAAAGTAAAAAATTGAAAGATTTATACCCTGATAAAATTTCATATACCGTTATAAAAGGTGCACATCATAATGATTTACAAGATTATCCCGAGTATTTTGAAACTATTTATGACATTCTGTATATCAAGCCAAAAGAATAGAGGAATTATCTCCTTGTGATTACGAAAAATAATACCATGATCAAAAATAATACCGCAGATTTAACAAGAGTTTTTGAAATCTTATTTTATCAGGAAGATAAATATCCTCAATTAAAAGCATTAAATAAAATCATAAACGGTGTATGGAAAGCCTATTCTACCGAGGAATTAATTTTAAGAACAAATGCTTTATCTTGTTGGTTAATCGACTCGGAATACAAAAAAGGTGATCACATTGCAATAATTCCCGAAAACGGCAGTCCGGAATGGATGATTTTTGATTTTGCTTGTCAGCAAGTCGGATTGGTAACCGTACCTGTTCACCCGACGGCATCCGTTGAAGAAATTAAATATATTTTAAGAGAAACAGATGTTAAATTTTGTTTAACAGCTAACTCCGGTTTGTTTTATAAAGTAAAACCGATTGCCGAAAGCATTAATGCGGACATTAAAATTAAACATTTAGAACGTGACAAATCCGGGTATTTTAGTGCAATAGAATTAAGAAAAGCAACTAAAGAACAAATCTCGGAACTTGACAAAATAAAATCACAAATTAAATCAGATGATGTTTTTGTTATTATGTATACTTCCGGGACATCCGGAATTCCTAAAGGTGTGATGCTTACTCACCGGAATGTTCTCAGTAATATATTATCAATTCTCACTGTTTTCCCCTTGGAGCATTCCGTAAAAGTAATCAGTTTTTTGCCTTTCAGCCATATCTTGGAACGAACAGCTGCCTATGCATACATTGCTTTCGGTGTTTCCGTTTTTTTTAGTCAGAGCAAAGAAAGTTTTACCCATGATTTTCAAAAGGTAAAACCTTATTTTTGTACTATGGTTCCGAGAATTTTGGAAAAAATGTACGACCATGTTCATTTGCAAACACTCGGAAAGAATCCCTTAAAAAAGATAATCATTAAATCGGCTTTTAATCTTGCCAAAAAATACAGCAGTTTCGAAAAGAAAAACGTGTTTTACAGAATCGGTTTATTTTTTGCAAGAATCTTTGTATTCAATCGTTGGCGGAAAGCTTTGGGCGGAAAAATAAAATACATGGCTGTAGGTGCAGCAGCTTTAAGACCTGAAATAAGCCGATCGTTTTCTGCTGCAAATATCAGAATAAGAGAGGGTTACGGAATGACGGAAACATCTCCGGTTATCTCGATGAACAGATTTAAACCCGGTATGAACCGATTTGGTACGGTCGGTATTCCCGTTCCGGGTGTTCAAGTGAAAATTGATACTGACCTTGAAGGTAAAGAAGGTGAAATACTCGTAAAAGGACCGAATGTTATGCAAGGCTATTATAAACAAGCCGATTTAAGCAAAGAAGCATTTACTTCGGACGGCTGGTTTAAAACCGGAGATGTCGGGAAATTTATCGATAAAAAGTTTTTAAAAATTACCGACCGTAAAAAAGATATTTTTAAAACCTCAACAGGTAAATACATTGCTCCGCAAGTTCTGGAGAATTATTTTGTTTCTTCTCCGGTTATTCA
>JANTGL010000137.1 GCA_024762915.1 Bacteroidales bacterium
AATTAAACAATTCGGTCGCAAATGTTTTCGGAACAACATCGCCTATGGATTGCAAAACGACAACGGCTATTTGTGCTTTGCTTGAATCTTGCACCTCCTGAATTAAAGAATCAATAACCAAAACATGTTCTGCTGATAATATGTTATCCGGATTTGAAACAAAACCGGTTCCGGTTTTTTTCGGGTCGGGAACATTGTGTACGGTATACTGAGAAAAACCGTATGTTCCGAAGAGAATAAAAGCAATAAGAAAAAATAGTCGTTTTTTCATATTTTTGTTTTTTAGGTTAGCGAATTTTAGTTTCCTGAAAAATAAGGTTTTAATTTGAATTCGGGGTATTTTTCACCGTATTTTTTCACCAAAATATTGTATTTTTTCACCGTTTCGTTGTATCTTCTGCCTTCCACGGAAATACGGTTGTAAGCTCCTTCAATTTGTATCATCAATGTTTTAACATCGTCGGAAGAGTTATCTTCTGCAATAATCTTTGTTATTTCCGCATATTTTTTTTGTAAATCGGATTCGGCAGAAATTTTTTCGTTTCCGCTAAGCATATCTGCCTGATTTTTATAAGATTCAGCATCATTAATTAATTTCGTTAAACGAGAATCTTTGATTTTTACGGCAGCAAAAAGTTGCGGAATTAATTTATCTCTTCTGGCAATTACATTTTCAACTTGTGCCCATGCTGCATTTGCATTTTCCTCAGCATCAATAAGCTCGAACTTAACAGAATTGTCTGCCGGTTTTTCTTTTTTCGGTTTAAAAAAAACGACAGATAAAATAATAATCAATATTCCGCCGCCGATTAAGGCATACTTTTTAAATTTTTTCTTTTCATTTCTTTCCGAAGTTTCGTATTTATTAATGACGGATAAAATTTCTACGGCACGGTTTTCAGCCGGCGCTTGTTTTAAGACATCTTTTGCATGTTTTTCAGCTTTCAGTAAAAAATCTTCATCGTCTTCGGTTTCGTAGATTTTCAGGGCGGCATCAGCCATAAGAATTAATGCTTGCGTTAAATACGGATTTACCGAAACCGCGGATTCTGCCGTAGAATAGGCATCTCTGTAGTTTTTATAATAGAAATGATTTTGCGCCAATTCAACGTTTTTATCAGCTTTTTGCATCATCAGGTCCCACTCTTCTTCCGTCATACCCAAACTTATATCCAGTTCTTTCAGTTCTTCAAGAGAAAGCATGCGTTCTCTTTCATCATTTAAAAGAGCAATCACCTTTTCGGTGTGTTTGTTTATTTTATCATCAAAAGAATTCATAATCGAGATCTTAGTTTGTGATATTGATTCTGTAATTACAATTCGAACAAAGATAATAAGAGTCAATATTTTTTATCGAAAAAAGAGGAATAAAAAAAGCTGAGAAATATTGCTTTGTATCAATAAGGTGCATTTTTTCGGAACAAAAAGGACAGCTTTTATCCTTTTTATTTGCAAGTGTATTTTTCACGTTTTTAACGGAAGTTCCGATAATAAAAAGCATTGTCTTTATATTTTTAATGAAATAAGACCCTAAAGATATAAATAAAATTTTACGGTTTATGAAAGATTAATTTCAATATCGTTTAACTGTTTAAGATTATTAATCAGCTTTTTGCTCACTTTTGTCTTTTTTGACCGTGAAAACATTTGCAAGGACATCTTTTTTTCCTTATCGTAAATATAAAATTCAACGGATTGCTTTCCTTTCGATTTATTTAATACGGCGGACAAATCTTCTGAAAATGAAGGTGTTATTTTTTCCAAGGGAACTGAAATGGTTATTTTCTTTATCATGGAACCTTTAATTTCCGTTAAAAGTTCAATGTTCGTAATTTTAAATTCAAGATCATTTTCGTCATTGGCATTCCAGCGCTTTTGAACTTTTCCGGTAATTAATACGGAAGTGTCTTTAATGAAAAATTTGCGAAAATTGACATAATCATGGCCGAAAAGATACAGACGATACTCTGCTTTATACCCCTCAATTGTAATACTGCCGTATGGTTTTCCGGTTTTTGTCGTACCTTGAAACAAATCTTTTATTATTGCGGCTATTCTGATTTCTTTTCCTTGTATCTTTTTTAAATCCGTTAAATCTTCAACATCAGCATTACAAAAGGTGGAAATTTCAAGACTGTATTCATCCAAAGGATGTTCCGAAAGGTAAATGCCTATAACTTCTTTTTCAAACTTGAGGCGATCTAATTTATTCCATTCTTCAATTTCGGGAATATCGGGTTTTTTTATTTCAATTTTATCCGTACCGAAGATGCTGGCTTGGTTTTCGTCGCTTCCGTTTTTAAGCTTACCGCCGTATTTTAAACATTCCTCAATGAAATTTAAACCGTCATTTCCGGATTCTGCAAAATATTGACTTCTCGTAAAACTCTCAATTTCGTCAAAAGCTCCGGCATAAACCAGCGCTTCAACGGTTCTTTTGTTTACGGAAGATAAGTTTACCCGTTCTATAAAGTCAAAAAACCCGGTAAATTTTCCCTTTTCTTCTCTTTCTTTAACAATATCTTCCACGGCGGAAGCCCCGACATTCTTTATTCCGCCCATTCCGAAACGAATTTGACCTTTTTCGTTTACCGTAAATTTATTAAAACTTTCGTTTACATCCGGCAGTAATACATCCAAACCCATCCTGCGAGCTTCACTCATAAAATGTGAAACTTTTTTAATATCGGAAAGATTACGACTTAATACGGCACTCATATATTCAGCCGGATAATGGGCTTTCAAGTAGGCTGTTTGAAAAGAGACATAAGCATATCCGGTTGAATGGGATTTATTAAAAGCATATTGGGCAAATTTTTCCCAATCTTGCCAAATTTTATCAACGATTTTTTCATCATGTCCGTTTGCTACACAGCCTTCAACAAATTTAACTTTCAGGTCATCCATCATAGACTTAATCTTTTTCCCCATTGCTTTTCGTAAAGAGTCGGCCTGTCCTTTGGTAAAGTTTGCCAATCGCTGTGAAAGTAACATCACTTGCTCTTGAAAAACGGTGATTCCGTATGTATCTTTCAAAATTTCCTCCATTTCGGGAAGATCGTATATGATTTTTTCTTTGCCGTGTTTACGCGCGATGAAGTTTTTTATATAATCCATCGGACCGGGACGATATAAAGCATTCATTGCAATAAGATCATCGAACTTATTTGGTTTTAAATCTTTAAGGTATTTTTTCATACCGTCAGATTCAAATTGAAACAAAGCGGTGGTTTCCCCTTTTGCATACAGTTCGAAAGTTTTTTTATCATCAAAAGGAATATTATCGATATCAATTTCAACACCTTTTGAATGTTTAATGTTTTCAACGGCATCTTTAATAATTGACAGCGTTTTTAAACCCAGAAAATCCATTTTTAATAAACCGACATCTTCTACATGTTTACCGTCGTATTGTGTTACTTTAAGGTCGGAATCTTTTGCCGTACTGAGCGGAATGTAATTTTCAAGATCATCTTTTCCGATGATAATTCCGCAAGCATGAACACCCGTATGCCTGACGGACCCTTCAAGTGTTTGCGCAAAAACCAAAGTCTTTTTTATAAGCTCATTATCAGAATATTGAGCATTTCTTAATTCTTTTACTTCTTTAAATGCTTTGGATAGCGTGATTCCCGGTCTTTCGGGTACTAATTTGGCTAATTTATCCGATTCGTTAAGCGGAAGCCGGAGTACACGGGCAACATCACGGATAGCCGATTTTGCAGCCATGGAGCCGAAAGTAATAATATTTGCAACACGATTTTCTCCGTATTTATCAATCACCCATTTTAATACTTTTTCTCTGCCGTCTTCATCAAAATCAATATCAATATCAGGCATTGAAATTCTGTCGGGATTTAAAAATCGTTCAAACAGAAGATTGTATTTCAAAGGATCGATATCCGTAATTTTTAAACAGTAGGCAACGGCTGAACCCGCTGCCGAACCTCGACCCGGACCGACGGATACGTCCATTTCTCTGGCCGCTTTCAAAAAATCCCAAACAATTAAAAAATAACCGGGAAATCCCATTTTAATAATTGTATCAAGCTCAAAATCAACGCGCTCTTTTATTTCTTCGGTCATTTCACCCCAGCGAGATTTGGCTCCTTCATAACTTAAGTGTTTGAGATAATCCGCCTCCGTATTGAAGTTTTCCGGAAGAATAAATTTCGGCATGATCGGTTTTCTGTCAAGTTCGTACGTTTCTATTTTTTCGGCAATTTCTTGCGTATTTTCAAGCGCTTCCGGAAAATCGGAAAATAATTCCGCCATTTCTTCCGGCGTTTTTAAATATTCTTCTCCCGAATATTGCATTCTTGTCGGGTCGTCCAAATCTTTGCCGGTACTTAATGCAATTAAAATATCGTGTGCTTCGGCATCTTCACTGTTGATAAAATGGACATCATTGGTTGCAATATATTTTACTCCGAATTTTTCTGATAAGTTAACAATTTCTTGATTTACCAGTTCTTGATGTTTTAACGTACGTTCGTCTTTTTCGGGAACCCCTGTTTTGTGTCTTTGCATCTCAAGGTAAAAATCATCTCCGAACAAAGCTTTATATTTTTTAACAAACTGTTCGGCCTCTTCAAGGTCATTTTTCATTACCGCTCTCGGTAAAGCTCCGGCAAGGCAAGCTGTTGAAACGATTAAGCCTTCAGCATGTTTTTCAAGGAGTTCAAAATCGATACGCGGTTTTCGATAAAACCCGTCAATCCAACCGTGAGAAACGAGTTTTATTAAATTATGATAACCGATTTCATTTTTCGCAAGAAGAATTAAATGATCTGATTTTTTATCTTTTACTTTATCTCTTCTGAATCTTGATTCTTTGGCAACATATACTTCGCATCCTAATATCGGTTTTATCCCGTTCTTTTTTGCGATTTTATGAAACAATTTTACACCGAACATATTTCCGTGATCGGTAACGGCAACCGAAGTCATTCCGGATTTTTTGACTTTTTCAATTAATTTCGGAATTGCAGAAGCTCCGTCAAGAATAGAATATTGTGTATGTAGGTGTAAATGAGTAAATTCAGGCATATAAAAGAAATAAAAAACGGGTTTATTAAGAGTTGTAAAATTAAGAAAAATGAGGATATGTTTGTCAGATGTTAATAAAAATTTAATAAAAGAAATCGTTACAATAAACTCAGAAAATATTAACGTCTTAAATTTACTGATATAAAGCACTTACACAGAAACAAACAATCGGAAAATAGTTTCGGGATTAAAAATAAGAGTTTATCTTTGTTAACAAAACTACAAACAACTTAAATAAAAAAAACAATGAAAGGATTTTTTAATCATGTATTAGCAAGTATGCTCGGAACATTTTTAGTTCTGATTTTTTTAGTTATCATTAATATTATTGTTTTTGTCAGTATTTTGTCTTCTTCGGGAGCATTTTCCGATGAAGAGGTAAAAGTTTCCGAAAATTCGGTGTTAACCTTGACCTTTAAAAACAAAATAGCCGACCGTTCTTCCGTTAAACCGGATTTGAATACCATGAAAATTAAAAAAATAGTGAGCTTAAAAGAAGTAACGGATGCCGTTAAAAAAGCAAAAGAGGATGATAAAATAAAAGGCATTTATTTGGATTTGTCAATTTTGAATGTCGGAATTGCTTCCGTTGAAGAAATAAGAAATGCGCTTAAAGATTTTAAAACATCCGGAAAATTTATCATCGCACATTCCGATTTCTACACTCATAAATCGTATTATTTAGCATCCGTTGCCGATGAAATTTTTTTAACACCGAGCGGAGTTGTTCAGTTTTCAGGGCTCAGCGCACAATTAATGTTTTTTAAATCGCTGTTGGAAAACATTGGTGTGGAACCGGAAATTATTCGACACGGAAAATATAAAAGTGCGGTAGAACCGTTTATGTCGGATAAGATGAGTGATGCCAATAAAGAACAAACACAAAAATACCTTTCTTCAATTTGGAACAGTATACTGAAAGGAATTCACAATCAACGAAATATTTCTCTTGAGGATTTGAATACATATGCCGATGAATTATCCGTGACAGGATCCGAAACAGCTAAAAAATTCAATTTTGTTGATGATTTAAAGTATGAAGATCAAATAATTACTGAACTAAAAGAAAAAACCGGAATAAAGCCGGATGAAGACTTAAATAAAATCAGCTTATCGGATTATATTAATTCCGAAAAAAATTTAGAGGAAATATTAAAACCGAAAAAAGAAAATATTGCCGTTATATATGCCGAAGGCGAAATTGTTGACGGCGAAGGAAGCGACGAACAAATTGGTTCCGAAAGTTTGGCAAAAACAATTCGAAAAGCACGGGAAGACGAAAGTGTAAAAGCCATTGTTTTAAGAATCAATTCTCCGGGCGGAAGTGCTCTGGCATCCGAAGTTATTTGGCGAGAAACGGTCCTGGCAGAGCAAACTAAACCCTTGATTGTTTCTATGGGAGATGTTGCAGCGTCAGGCGGGTACTATATTGCATGTCAGGCAGATACAATTGTAGCCGAACCGAATACCATTACCGGTTCAATCGGTGTTTTCGGCTTGTTGTTTAATGCGAAAAAATTATTAAAAAATGTCGGAATTACGATTAATACGGTAAATACAAATACGTATTCGGATATGGGAAATCCCGGACGAAAAATGACGGATTATGAGCACGGCAAAATATTGCAATCCGTGGAAGAGATTTATTCAACATTTATTACCCATGTGGGAGAAGGACGAAATTTACCGACAGATTCCGTTGATGCAATCGGACAAGGACGTGTATGGAGCGGTGAAGATGCTCTGAATATAGGGCTTGTGGATATTCTCGGAGGATTACAAACCGCCGTTGATATTGCTGCCGATAAAGCGCATTTACAAACTTACGGAATTAAGTATTATCCCGAAAAAGATAAGTTATCTGTAATTTTGGAAAAGATGCTTTCGGATACGAAATCTTCTTTAATTGAAGGGGAATTGGGTGAAGCATATCCGTATTATGAAAAATTAAAAAAAGTTAAAACCGTTTCCGGTATTCAGGCAAGAATCCCTTATTTTATTGAGATTAAATGAAATTTTTAAAGTTTGTTCTTTTGTATCCCGTTTCCCTGGTTTACGGATTGGTTGTCAGGATACGTAATTTTTT
>JANTGL010000138.1 GCA_024762915.1 Bacteroidales bacterium
TCACCGTTATACTCAAATCCGTGAAAAGGACACTGAATATGCCCGTCAACAATTTTTCCTCCCGAAAGTCTTGCTTTTCTGTGGGCACAGAAATCTTCAACAGCATTTACTTTGCCGCCTTCATCTCGCCACAAAACTAGGTCTTTATTTACTCTTTTTATTCCCAGCGGCTTTTTGCTCAATTCTTTTGATGATAATATTGCAAACCACATATTTTTATTTTTAAAATTTAATCATGATACCGATACTCGGTAAAATGGTTCCCGACCGGTTCGGAATTGATTTTAAAATAAATTCCGTTCCGTTGTTGATTGTTTTATAAGTTCCGTCGGTATTTTTTTCTCTGACGATATAGTCTTGTCCCGTATTTTTAAAATTATAGGCATTCTGTATATCAAGATAAAGCATCAAAGCCCATTTATCAAAAAAGAAATTTTTATCAATTCTCAAATCTAACTGATGGAACGGTTTAAACCTCAGACTGTTTAATTTAGAATAATCGGGATAGGCCTGTCCGGTTGCATTCCATGCCTGAACATTTGCTGATGTTTCGAGATCATATGGTGTATAAGGTAATCCGCCGACAAAACGCCATTTAAATCCGATACGCCAGTTTTTCGGGAGTTCTTTGGTTCCGGTGACCGTTAAGAGATGCTTACTGTCCCATGAAGAAGGAATATAATCTCCGTTAATATCCGTAAATAAACTTCTTACAAAAGTATAGGAAGCTAACAATTTAAACGTATTCAAATTCCAACGATTTAATATTTCAAAACCGACAGCTTTCCCTTTTCCCGTAAACTCAACGGGGGATGCTCCCGCAACGGCATACCCTGCGCCTTGATTTGCCAAGCTGCTGCCGGTAATTAAATCAACCGGGTATTGAAAATAATCTTTGTAAAAACCTTCAAGAGAAAGTAATATTTTTTTTGTGAATTTTTGTTCAACACCTAAATTATATTGATTTAAACCGATATATTTTGCCGAACCCGCATTTACCTGCTGTCCGGTAATATCACTAAAACCGAGTGTTGTGTATGCAGCTTGCTGAAAATATCTTCCCGCAGCGGCATTCAGAGCCGTTGTTTGAGTTAAAGTGTATGAAGCAGATACTCTCGGCGAACTTTGATTAAAAGCGTTTGATGTATAATCATTATAATTATTTCCGTCAATACGAATTCCCATAGAAACGAGAAGTCTGTTTTTCAGAAATCGTTCGGATGCCTGAGCGGACAGACCGTATTTTAATATATTTAAATCGGTATTATACTTAAAGTTGATCAAAGTATCTTCCGTAAATACCTGTTGAGAGGTTTGATTTGTATAATCGGCATATTCCAAATTACTGCTGAAACGGTATTTAATATTTGATTTTCTGAATGTTAATTCATAACGAAATTTATTTTCGGCTTCGGTTGACAGGTAATCTAAACTTTTAGCTTTTGTTTCATCGTTATCAATATATTTATACAATTGGTTGTTCAGCATATTTCTGCTCAGAACAAAAGTTTGTGAACCGTTTTTCATAAAATGTTTATAAACGCCTCCGATTGTATAACTCCATTGATTGTTAACGGGAATTTGAGTAAGAATATATTCTTGTGATTCATCCGGATTTTTAATTCCCGTATTTATGGAATTGTTATCCAAAGAACCCAAGCTGATGAGCGTGAATGTGTTTTTTTTATTTATATTCGTTTTTACTTTTAGTTGATAATCATTATAAGTGGGTAAAAACGGCAATTTTAATGCTGAAAATAAAAACTGTAAATACGATCTTCTGACCGAAAAAATGTAAGACGTTTTCTTGCCCGTAGGACCGTCTAAAGTTATTGCAGTTTCACTGGCTCCCAGCGTGAATTGATAATTGGTTTTATCTTTGCTCCCGTCTTTTAGTTTAAAATCCAATACTCCGCTTAAAGCATTGTATTTATCAGCAGGAAAAGAGGATGAATAAAAATTTACTTTTCTTATAAAATCCGCATTGAGAATGCCCACCGGACCGCCTGATGCACCCTGAGTTGAAAAATGGTTCAAAACCGGAATTTCAATACCGTCTAAGAAAAACCGATTTTCGCTCGGCCCTCCGCCTCTGATAATTACATCGTTCCGAAATGCAGGAGTAGAACCGACACCCGGAAATGATTGAATGACTCTTGAAATATCCCTGTTACTTCCCGGGTTACTTTCAATCTCTTTAATTCCTATAGATTGCATTGAAACTATGGACTCTTCATTTTTTTCAAAAGGATCTTCCCGAATGATTACTTCTTCGAGTATTTGTTGATTCTCTTCAAGTTCAATTTCTACATAAGGCACATTATTACTGACTAAGATGTCTTCGGTCACTTTATTCTTATAGCCGATATAAGATACCTTCAACTTAATGTATCCCGGCTTAATTCCCGTGATAATAAAATTACCTTCCAAATCTGATGTTGAAACGATATTGGTACCCGTAATAATTACGGTTGCGAAAGGAACCGGCTCATTGCTTATTTTATTAATTACTTTGCCTTTTACACTTCCGGTTTGCGAAAATGCAGTCAGGATAAACAGGTTAAATATTATTATTAAAAAAGTTTTCATTAATTTTTATTTTTTATGGTTACTTTGATATAAGAAAATATATCCGAAGCAGTGGATATGCTTTTCAGATTTGTATACAGCCTGCCGTCTTCACCTGTCGGACTTCCGTGTCCTATCGGGTTTAAATAAAATACCGTATCTGTCGAATTAATTGTAGCAGCGTAAATTAAAGAAGGTTGAGCAGAATGTTTATAGGCATTACTTGAGGGGAATTTATTATTTGTCCAGTAATCATTCCAATCCCATGATTGATTAACTTCTAATAAAATTCTGTATTTCGATTTGCGATTTATGGTATCAGAAAAAACAAATCGTGCTTTTGGTGTCGCACCTGTATAAGCATCCACAAAGGGATTCTCCGGTGTGGGTACTAAACTTTTATCGTTAATTAAACCTTTTTTATGAGTCCAATAAGGCATGGCAGCCGGTTGTATCGATTCACCGCTGACATTAAGCCACATAGAATCCCCGACCATTTTGTGACCGAAAATGCCGCTTGCATATGATTTTGTAATAAACAGGGTTTTAATATAATTTTCATCCGTGTCCTCTGTCCAAATAACAAAAGAAGGGTGATTATACGATGACCCCGGTTGTAATTCTATTTGAAAATTGTTTGAATCATTCAATTTAATTACCATCGGATTCATTATTTTTTTGTCTGTAGCACAGGAGCTTATTATCCCCGCAAAAAGAAATATTAAAAAAATTTTAGATAAATTGTTCATTTTATTACATTTTTGTATTATGTTTGCAAATATATAACTTTTTTGTAATATAAAACACTTTATTATTAAAATATTTAAAAATGTCAGAACAAATTAACTTAATCCGAACACTTTTAGAATATGTTGAAGCTTATACAAAAACAGGGAAAAAGACCGATATACAGGCCTTTACGCATTTTTTAAATAAAACTGTTTTGCAAGAAAACCATATTCCCGGACGAAACCTGAATAAAGAGGATTACCAAAGAGAAAATTTTAAAAATTATAAACAATACGCAGAAATTGAGTTTTCAACCCTTCTCACAAATCTTTATCGGTTTGCCAAACATTATATCAAAAAAGCTTTTCAAAATACCGACATCAGAACCATTGATGAATTTGGTTTTTTAGCCACTCTCCTTAAACAAGAACACATCCGAAAAAAAGATTTAATCAACCGGCATATTCTGGAAACTTCAAGCGGCAGTGAAATATTGAAACGGCTCTATTCCAAGGGACTTATCAGCCAAACTACTCACGAAGAAGACAAAAGAGCCAAATGGGTTTCGCTCACTGAAAAAGGAAGATTGACAATTATGAATTCTTTTGACGAGATGCATAAAGTTTCAGAAATTATCATCGGGAATTTAACGGATGATGAAATAGAACAAAGTTTAAAGGTATTTAATAAACTCAGCCAATTCCACCATCATATTCACGAGGAAGACAAAAATTCGGATTTAACACAAATTCATCAAAAACATATTTCAGGAAAATGAGTCTTAATATTTTAATAACCGGCGGAAGTGGTTTTGTCGGGTCAAAACTATGTAATGAACTGTCTGAAAAGGGTTATCATGTAGCCGTTTTAACAAGAAAAGAGAAATCTGTTCCGTTTAAACAATTTATTTGGAACCTTAAAAACGATCAAATTGATCCTAAAGCTGTCGAATTTGCTGATGTCATAATCCATTTAGCAGGAGAAAACATTTCATCAGGGAGATGGACAAAAAAACAAAAAAGAAAAATTTCTGAAAGTCGATTGCAATCGACAGAATTGCTGTATCGTGCCGTAAAAAAGGCATCAAAAAAACCGCAATTAATAATTTCTGCATCAGCTGTCGGTTATTACGGGAATATCACAAGCCAAGAAATATTTACGGAAGAATCGCCGCAAGGCAAAGATTTTTTGGCGAATACGACTGCCGAATGGGAAAATTCAATGAGCTTATTTAAAGCGTTTAATATCAGAACGATTATATTCAGAATGGGCGTCGTGATGAGTCCCGCCGGCGGTGCTTTAAAAAAAATGCTTCTGCCGACAAAATTCGGACTGACAAACCCGATTGGTTCCGGCAATCAGTATGTGCCTTGGATTTCTTTAAATGATTTAATACGGCTTTTTATATTTTCTGTTGAAACTGACAAACTCAACGGAGTTTATAATTCCGTAAGTCCGATACAATTAACAAATCGGGATTTAATGAAAGAAATAGCATATATTAAGAATATGCCCTTCATTCCTATAAGTGTGCCTTCAATTTTACCGAAATTACTTTACGGGAAAATGTCAAGTATCATTCTTCAAGGGAGCCGAGTTTCTTCAAACAAATTAAGAAGTTCCGGATTTCAATTTACGGATACTTTTTCAGATGTATTCAAAAAGAATGAATAACAATATGACCTTATTTTTGACAATCTGCTTGTTTTTTAGAAATAAAAAATAACTATAATTTATTTCCGAATACAAAAAAATCAAAAAAAATTTAAAATTTCAGGTCCTCCTGAAACTGTTTATAAACAGCTTAGGTCTGTCTGTGTGTGTGTTAAAAATTAAGACAAAAACATCCTTTATTTTTAGCCGTAAGTGATTTATTTTTGGTTTATGTTTAAATTTTCAGTACTTTTGTTTTTAATTAGTCTAAATAAAAATAATAAAATGTTTTCAGAATATAAACCGACAAATAAAAAATTATTTCAAATTACGGATAATGACGGATCTGTTATTAATAAAAAATACATGCCCGATTTGTCTGATAAAGAAATACTTAAAGCATACAAAGACATGTTGTTTGCACGTACCGCCGATTTGCAGATAGTCTCTTTTCAAAGACAAGGACGAATTTATACCTATCCTCCGAATTACGGTCAAGAAGCAATCAGTGCTGCCATGGGCAGCATCATGACCGAAGACGATTGGTTGGTTCCGGCGTTTCGTGAAATGGGTGCTTGGCTGGCTAAAGGTGTCACACTAAAAGAAATCTTTTTATATTTCATGGGACATGAAGACGGTTCTCGATTTGAAAATGCCAAAAACATGCTTCCGATTTCAGTCCCCATTGCCTCTCAACTAACACATGCTGCAGGAATTGGATATGAATTAAAGTACAACAAGAAAAAAAATGTCGTTTTTGCGGTTGTCGGAGACGGCGGAACTTCGGAAGGTGATTTTCACGAAGGCTTAAATTTTGCCGGCGTTTGGAATGTACCGGTCGTGTTCGTTGTACAAAATAACCAATACGGAATTTCAACACCGTTTAAAGTTCAAACCGCATCAGACGGAATTGCAATAAAATCTCTCGCCTACGGAATTAAAGGTATTCAAGTGGACGGCAATGATTATTTTGCCATGTATCAAGCACTTAAAAATGCAAAGGCTCATGCTTTAAAAGGGAACGGACCGGTTTTAATCGAAGCCGTAACTTATCGTAAAGGGGCACATACAACTTCCGACGATCCTTCAAAATACAGAACAAAAGAAGAAGAAGCATCCTGGGATCTAAAAGATCCTTTAAAACGAATGAAAGCATTCTTATTGAATAAAAAATTATTTACCGAAAAGGAAGAACAAAAGCTGATAAAAGAATACAAATCCGAAATAGACAGACAGTTTGAAGCGGTTGAAAAAGAGATGAACTATCCTTTGGACGATATTTTTAAATATATGTATGACGAAATGCCCGCAGATTTATTACAGCAAAAAAAAGAATACGAACGCTATTTGCATCGTCAGGCAAATTAATTGAAAACATTTTAGTTTCATGATTAAAACCCTGAAGGGGTTAAATATAAATAGCCCCGTATGGAGCAAAGCGGAATGCGGGGTAATAAGATAATGTTGAATCAGGTTTTGGCGGGATTTTTGCCCGCAGGACGCAAAAATCATGACAAAACATTACAAACACATTATCAATAGCTTACAAATTTTATACAGATGAAACTCCCATGATAATCTTTTTAACACACACGAAAATGATTATTTAATAGATGTATGGAAAATTAAGGCGGGCGGTAACAGGGAGTTCCTATCTGACCTTTAAAATAATTAAAAATAAACAGATGAAAATAATGAATATGGTCAATGCTGTTAATGATGCATTAGACATAAAATTAAAAGAAGATAAAAATGTAATTATTTACGGGCAAGATGTCGGTGTTGAAGGCGGCGTATTCAGAGTAACGGAAGGTTTGCAAAAAAAATACGGCGCAGATCGTGTTTTTGATTCCCCCTTGGCCGAATCCGGTATTGTCGGATCGGCAGTCGGGATGGCTGCGGCAGGATTACGTCCGGTTGTTGAAATGCAATTCTCAGGTTTTGCATTGCCCGGATTAAACCAAATGTTTGCTCATGTTGCCCGAATGCGAAATCGTTCAAGAGGGAAATATCCGATGCCGATTGTTATAAGAATGCCCTACGGAGGCGGAATTAATGCCTTAGAACATCATTCCGAGAGCATGGAAGCCATGTATGCGCATATCCCGGGTTTAAAAGTTGTTATTCCGTCAACACCTCATGATGCAAAAGGACT
>JANTGL010000139.1 GCA_024762915.1 Bacteroidales bacterium
GCCGGTTTTCTTGAATCGGATGAATACGATTCTTTCCTTGCACCTACAAATTCGTATTCAAAACCTTCATATTTAAACATTGCCGTTCCGAAACGCTTAAAAACAGTAACTTTCGGTTTTCCCGGAAGTTGATCGGAAACTGCTTCGGCAAGCTTAATTCCGTTACCGATAATCACAATATCCACATCTTTCGACGGTCGTTTCATGATTAAATCTCTCACATATCCGCCGATCACATATACTTGCAAATCTGTTTTGCCGGCAAGGTTTTTAATACTGTCGAATATCGGAAATGTAAGGAAGTCTTTCATTTGAGGGCAAAGAAACAAAAAGTTTAATTAAGAAAAAAGCAAAATTTTTGAAAATTTGTTCGGCATGCATAGTAATTTTAAAAATAAATTTATATTTTCACATAATTTATTTGATTAAAAATTTACAGATATGATTTTATTTAACCCAAAGAAAACAAAGCGTTTCTATCCGGATACGGTATCCGAAGAAATCATGAACAAAACCATAGAATTTTTTGAAACTAAAGGTTTGGGAAGCATTAAAAAAGATGACCAAGATCGCATTTGGTACAAAGAATTTCTTGAATTTATCGGTAAAGAAAAAATATTTGCACGCCTGCTTACTCCCGAAAAATACGGTGATGAACATTCTCGTTGGGATATGTGGCGCATTCAAGGGTTTAATGAAATATTGGGATTTTACGGTTTGCCTTATTGGTACACTTGGCAAGTTTCAATTTTAGGATTAGGTCCGATTTGGATGTCGGATAATGAAACAATGAAGAAAAAAGCGGCTGAGTTGTTACAAAAAGGGTCTATTTTCGCCTTCGGCTTATCCGAACGAAAACATGGTGCCGATGTTTATTCTACCGAAATGGTATTAAGCCCGCAAGCTGACGGAACCTACCTTGCAAACGGTTCAAAATATTATATAGGAAATGCGAATGAAGCCGATATGGTTTCTACTTTCGGGAAAATTGAAGGAACAAATGACTATGTTTTTTTTATTGCCGATTACAAACATAAAAATTATAATTTAGTAAAAAACACTGTTAACAGTCAAAATTTTGTCGGTGAATATGCCCTCGAAAATTATCCCGTCAGCGAAAATGAAATTCTTGCAAAAGGTCAACAAGCATGGAATAATGCTTTAAATACCGTTAATGTAGGTAAATATAATTTAGGTTGGGCATCAATCGGCATGTGTACACATGCTTTTTATGAAGCCGTTAATCATGCCTCATCCAGGAATTTATACGGCATGTTTGTAACCGATTTTCCGCATGTAAAAAAACTCTTTGTTGATGCCTATACACGACTGACGGCAATGAAGCTATATGCAATGAGGACAGCAGATTATATGCGTTCGGCTTCTTTAGATGACCGAAGGTATTTACTTTATGATCCGCTTGTAAAAATGAAAGTGACGACACAGGGTGAAGAAGTCATGAATTTAATGTGGGATGTTATTGCTGCAAAAGGGTTTGAAAAAGACACCTTTTTTGAAATGGCGGCTCGTGATATTCGTGCTCTTCCGAAACTCGAAGGAACCGTTCATGTCAATATTGCTTTGATTATCAAATTTGTTCAAAATTTTCTTTTTAATCCGAAAGAATATGTAGAGATTCCTCAATTAAATGAAGCCAAAAACGATGACTTTCTCTTTAATCAAGGACCTGCACGCGGACTGGGAAAAATTCAATTTCATGATTTTCACAAAGCTTTTGAATTGTATCATTTGCCGAATTTGACAATTTTTAAAGAACAAGTTGAACTGTTTAAAGAATCGTTAATAAAAGCACCTTCAAGTCCGGAACAACAAAAAGATACCGAAATGATGTTAGCTGTCGGTGATATTTTTACACTTATTCCGTATGCACAGCTCATTCTTGAAAATGCAAAAATTTACGAGATTGATGACGCAATTTTAGATCAAATATTTGATTTTATGGTCAGAGATTTTTCTAAATATGCTTTAGAGCTTCATAATAAACCTTCTTCAACAGAAAAACAACAGGAGTATTGCCGAAAAATGATACGAAAACCGCATACCGACAATGAAAGATATATGAAAGTTTGGACGGAATATGTTTATTCTCAAAAAGGAGAATATGAAATGAATTATTAATCTGAATTATTCATATAATTCAGGAGTTGAAAGTTAAATGTTTGAAAGTTATAAAGTTAGCTTACGCCATTTTGTTTTGAATATTTCCCAAATTCAGGTTATAACACATTTAACAATAATCAAAATAAACTATTGACTTTCAACTTTATAAACTTTTAACTCCACATTTTTTATGAACGGCGAAACCCTCACACAAGTAATAATGTGGGTTAAAAAACTTTAATTTTATATCAAAACCACGCTAAAACCCGTAAATCGATATGCGTCGGTATTCCGAAACTGTCCGTGCGGATTTAAACCGGCATAATATCGTAAGAAAAATCCGACATTGCGAAATGCTTTGTCAGAGACTTTGTATTCCCAACCGAAATACAAATTGTAAGACCATGCTCTTGTTTCAGGGATTGCAGTATCATAGCTGAATTTCGGTCGGTTATTAATTTCGGCAGAAAAAATATTAACAAACTTATCGGAACATAAAAAACCGTTACTTCTTTGATAATTTGCCGAAAAATACCATTCAAAAGTTTTGTTGCTTATCGGAACTTCTGCTCCTTTTACTTCCAAACTGTCGGTAAAATAGTATCCGTCTTTGAGTGTCCACAAATTTTGAATACCCGCTTTTACCGATAATATATTTCCGCTTAAGGTATCCGGATCATTTAACGTAACAGAAATTTTCCAAGCTTCATAAGAAATATTAACACGCTTAAAATCAGGAATTTCATAATATCCGTGTAAAGAAAACTCATCACCGAGATGGGTGCTTTCATGAAATAAAGGCAACACATTCAAACTAATGTTTTTTATATATTTATATTCAGGAAGTCGTTTTATAATTTTTATTTCCGTTCCGAACCAATAATCGGTATTAATAACAGGTGCCGTTATTTCCTCAAACATATCAACCAATGTTACGGCACCTCCGGGAAAATCAAAATAAAATCCGAAATCATTTTTTGAAAAAGAAACAAGCGGAATTTCATAAGCAAAATGTGGCTCAATAAACACTCTTTTTGACACGTCCGTGTTATAATAGTAAGGTGACAATTTATTCAGTTTTCCGATTTCAAGTTTAATTATCGGACTTCTCGTATCGGCAATAAAAGCTTTCGCATACGGAACATTCTTAAACCAAATCGTGTTTTGAGCATTAATTTGTGCGGAAATTAAAATCAGTAATAATATTTTAAATATCTTTGACATCGTAATATGCTTTGCAAAATTTCGTTACAAAAGTAGTAAATTTGAAACTTGAAATTTGCAATTAGTCATTTTAATCATAATAAATCTTAAAAATCATAATAATCAGTATCCTGAAAAATCTGAAATTTACAAGCTTTAATTCGAAAAATGAAAAAATTAATAACATTCACCTATATATTTCTGCTGAGCATACAAATTTTTGCCCAAGCCGATCAACAACAAATTTATAAATTCAATCAAGTTCTGGATGCCGTTGCCGAAAGTTATGCAGACAGTGTAAATGAAGAAAAATTAACGGAAGATGCGATAAAAAACGTATTAAAAGATTTGGATCCGCATTCGTTATATTTTTCAAAAGATGAAATAGAAGAACTTAACAGAGGATTAGTCGGTAGTTTTACAGGCGTAGGAATTTCTTACGATATTATTCAAGATACCGTTCTGATTTTAAGTGTCGTAAAAAACGGTCCTTCCGAAAATGCCGGTATAAAGGCCGGTGACAGAATAATTACGATTGAAAATGAGACCATTGCCGGAACAGGCATTACCGATGAAAAATTAAAAGACCTTCTGACAGGAAAAAAAGATACAAAAGTTAATATTACCGTAAAAAGAAGAGGTTTTAAAAATTACGTTTCAACGATTATTACACGAGCAAAAATTCCTGTTAAAAGTATCACGGCGGCATATAATATAAATAACCGTGTTTCTTATATAAAACTAAATCGATTTTCGGCAACAACGCTTGATGAATTTAGAAGAGCAACCGATACTTTAATGACAAAAAAAAATGCCGAACTAATCTTGGATTTACGCTATAATTCCGGCGGCTATTTGTATGCTGCCGTCCGTTTACTCGAAAATTTCTTTAATAAAAACACACTTGTTCTTTATACCGACGGAGTTCATCAAAAACGAAAAGATTATTTTACGCATAAAACCGGTAAATTCCGAAATAATGATTTGGTTATTCTCATTAATGAATCATCGGCATCAGCAGCCGAAATTGTCAGCGGAGCGGTACAAGATTTGGACCGAGGTATTGTTATCGGCAGGCGTTCCTACGGAAAAGGTTTGGTGCAAAAACCGATTTATCTCATCGACGGTTCGATGATTCGACTAACTATTGCAAAATATTATACTCCTTCGGGCAGAAATATTCAAAAGCCCTACGATAAAGGAGTTGAGGATTACAATGAAGATTTATTACATCGTTTTGAACACGGAGAATTCTCTAATAAGGACAGCATAAAATTGAATGATTCTTTAAAATTTAAGACCTTAAATAATAAGCGATTAGTATACGGCGGCGGCGGTATTATGCCGGATATTTTCATTCCTGCCGATACGGTTCATTATCCCGGATTTTACAGAAAACAATTAAATTCCGGTAAAATCAATGAATTTATCCATTTATATGCAGAAAGAAACAGAGCGACTATATTAAAGACTTATAAAACTTTTTCTGTTTTTAAAAAAGAGTTTGAAATTTCCGATGATGCAATCGTTGATTTAATTAATTATATTTATGAAGATGATATTGAAAAGAATGATTTTTTGAATGAATTCACGACAAACAAATACATAAAAATGCAAATCAAAGCATTAATAGCCAATGATTTGTGGAGCAATACGGAATATTATAAGATTTTAAATTTACAAGACAAAGCCGTCATAAAAGCCCTTGAAGTATTGAATAACAAAAAAGAATATGCGGAGATATTAAATTATAAGATTACGGAAAATTCAAGGAATTAATTAATTCTTTTCTTTTAAATATCATAAAAAAACAATAATTAATTTTTTACAGTTGAGCAAACGTAAAAAATCTTATATTTGATGTTGTATAATAATGCAACTCAGACAGGATCCTAAGTTGAAAAAGATAAAAAAACTCGTTTGATTATAAATCACCGGAAAAATAAAGTTATAAATATGAAAAAATTTAATCTCCTATTGTTAGTTATTCTATTTTTTTCATGTCGTTCCTCATTAATAACAATCAATGACCAAACATTAATGGATTTTATCATCGAAGACTATTGTTCGTCTCAAAAAAAATATATTAATGAATATCAATTTTTTCAAATAGATAAATACATAAAAAATGAAAATTGTTTATATCTTTATCGTGTTTCGCCAAGTCTGAATAACTTTTATACACCCACAACTTCTTTTAACTTATTTGATATTTATCCGACACATTATAAAGTTTTTAATAATAAAACTTTTTTTTGGCGAAACTCAAAAGAAGAGATTCCTTCCAAAAAAATGATAAACTTTCTGGATTCAATCGGTTTAATTGATTCTTCTTATATTAAATATGAATTGGGTCAAATTGACCAAGACAGTATTGAAGACCATATTATTATTAATAGCAACGGACTTGAATCAGTTAATTACATAATCTGCAAAAATAAACCTGACAAAATAAAGAGAAAAATAAAAGTTCCTTCATATTATTCTTATGAGAGCCTTGTTAAAAACATTAAATGTAAATGTTATTAATTGGAAAATTTATTATTCCAAATTCAATCTCACACCAACGGATAAAAGGCATCCTCAATATGTTCGATTTGAAATTTTCCGTTTTTTTCCACGATTGAGATAATATCAAATCGGGCTTCGAGGTCAATTTCATTTTCTTCGATATAGATATTTGCCGCTTTAATAATTTTTTTCTGTTTTTTTTTCGTCACCGCTTGAAAAGGTTGTTCAAAATAGGTTCCGCTGCGACTTTTTACTTCAACAAAAACAATCATATCCCGATGTTCGGCAATAATGTCAATTTCCAAATGCCCGTAGCGTTTGTTTCGAGCAAGGATTTTATAGCCCTTTCCGGCAAGAAATTCCGCCGCTGCCTGTTCGCCTTTTTTTCCGAGAATATTGTGATCTGCCATCCTATGTAGTTAAAAGTTTTAAAGTTCCCGAACAATCTAAAAACGCATTTATTATTTTCAATTATTCATTATTTATTATTCACTATTAATTATTCATTATTAATTATTCATTATTAATTATTCACTATCAATTATTCATTATTTCTGCCGTGCAATCCCATCTTTGCCAGACCGCCCAAAGAAGTTTCTTTGTATAAACTCGGTAAATCGTGTCCGGTTTGTTCCATCACTTCTACCACATTATCAAACGAGACTAAATGTCTGCCGTCGGAATGAATGGCATACAAAGCCGAATCCAAAGCACGTTGTGCTCCGAATGCATTTCGCTCGATGCAAGGTACTTGCACCAATCCGGCAATCGGATCACAAGTTAATCCGAGATGATGCTCCAAACCCGAGGAAGCGGCATATTCGATTTGATACATTGTTCCGCCGAGCAATTGCGCACAAGCTCCGGCTGCCATTGAACAAGCCGTTCCCACTTCTCCCTGGCATCCGACATCAGCTCCGGAAATTGACGCATTTTCTTTAACCAAATTTCCGATTAATCCGGCAACGGCAAGAGCTTCCAGTATTCGATTTTCAGAGAAATTATATTTTTTGTAAAACAAATACATCACTGCCGGCAAAATTCCGGACGAACCGCAAGTCGGTGCCGTAACCACTTTTCCGGCAGCGGCATTTTCTTCCGAAACGGCAAGCGCATAAGCAAAAAGGAAGGTATCATCTTCGGCAAATTTATTTTGCATATTGGCTTTTACGAAGTAAGCCGGAGCTTTTCGCCGAAGTTTCAACA
>JANTGL010000140.1 GCA_024762915.1 Bacteroidales bacterium
GTTGATATTACCAACTTTGTTCTTCACGAAACGGGGCAGCCTTTGCATGCTTTCGATGCTGATATGATCGCAGGTAATAAGGTTGTTGTCAAAAAACTTCCCAAAGGGACCAAATTTGTTACTCTTGATGAGGTTGAGAGAGAACTTACTGAAAATGACCTTATGATTTGCGATTCGGAAAAGCCAATGTGCATAGGTGGTGTTTTCGGTGGTTTTGATTCAGGTGTTACAGATGACACAACGAGTATATTCCTCGAAAGCGCCTGGTTCGATCCGGTCCATATTCGCAAAACATCTAAACATCACGATCTGCAAACCGATGCATCTTTCAGGTTTGAACGTGGTATTGATCCTGAAATGGTAATTTACGCATTGAAAAGAGCTGCTTTGCTGATTAAAGAGATTGCAGGCGGAACAATTTCCTCCGAAATTAAGGATGTTTATTCCACACCGTTTAAGAAAACCGAAGTTGATGTTTTGTGGAAGAATATTGACAGGCTTATCGGTAAAAGTCTCGGAAAAGATGTCACCAAAAACATTTTAAATTCATTGGAATTTGAAATTTTAAAAGAGACGGAAGAGGGAATGATATTATCTGTTCCTTCCTACAGAATTGATGTTACACGAGAGGCCGATGTAATTGAAGAGATACTCAGAATATACGGTTATAATAATATTGAGATACCTGTGCGGCAAACATCGGCAGTTGTTCATACTAAGAAGCCTGATGCTGAAAAAGTCAAAAACACGGTTGCTGCATTTTTGAGCGATAACAATTTTAGCGAGATCATGAATAACTCGCTTACCAAAGCGGCTTACTATGAAGAGTGTAAGGATTTTAACGAAAAACAAAGTGTTGAAATACTTAATCCGTTGAGCCGCGATTTGAATGTTTTACGGCAGTCATTGCTGTTTGGAGGTCTTGAGGTTGTATCGTATAACCTAAATAGAAAAAATAATAACCAAAAGCTTTATGAATTTGGTAAAGTATATTCAAAGAATACCGGAAAAGAAACAGACAAACCTGTAACTGAAAAATATAATGAGATAAACAACCTTGCCCTGTTTGTTACAGGGAAAAAAGAAAACGAAAGCTGGTACACACCTGAAAAGGATATTGATTTTACCTTTATAAAAGCGATGTCGCAAAATCTTCTGAGACGTATCGGAATACCTTTTTACAAATTTGAATACGTAGCAAGCGAAAAAGAGTATTTTAAATACGGGCTTGATGTATCCTTTAATAAAAAACAGGTTTTTGAAATAGGAAAAATATCTCCCTCTTTGTTAGAGAAATTTGACATTAAGCAGGATGTGTTTTTTGCAACTTTTAATTGGGACTACGTTTTTGAATTGATAAAAAAAGTGAAAGTTCAATACACTCCTATCTCAAAATTTCCTGTAGTGAGGCGCGATCTGGCACTGCTGCTCGACAAATCAATACCTTTTGCCGAAGTTGAAAAGCTTGCTTTTGATACAGAGCGCAAACTTTTGAAGGCTGTGAACCTGTTTGATGTTTATGAGGGGAAAAATATTCCGGAAGGCAAAAAATCGTACGCTGTCAGCTTTATTTTACAGGATAATGACAAAACTCTTACCGACAAGGTGATTGATAAGGTAATGAAAAGGATGATGAGAGTTTTTGAAGATAAATTGGGAGCAAATATAAGGTAATTGGCATATTTATTAACATAAAAAAACATACAATTATGGCAGAGAAACAAGCATTATTATCAATTACTCCGGCTGGGGAAAAATTTGTAATTCCTCAGAAAGAAGAATATAACGAGGAATACAAGCGCCTTGAGAAACTAGCTAAAAAGGCAAAAGCCGAAGGTAAAGAGGTTGTCGTGGTTATGGGTCTGGGATTTGTCGGGGTGGTTATGGCGGCAATTGTTGCCGACACCAAAGACAAGGACGGAAAATACAGCAAATTTGTTATCGGATATCAAAGGCCGAGTGTAAGGAGCTATTGGAAGATACCTTTGGTGAACAGGGGCGAGTCGCCTGTTAAAGCCGAAGACCCTGAAGTAGATGAAATAATTGAAAGAACCACCAAAGATGCAAAAACCTTTGTTGCAACCTTCAACAGCGACTGCTTAAAACTTGCTGACACTGTGGTTGTTGACGTTCAGTGCGACTATGCCAAGAAAGACCTTGGTAATATGAAAACCGGTGAAACCGATATGGCTGCTCTAGAGGCTTCTATGAAAACTATCGGAGAAAAGATACCTCCTCACGCTCTTGTTCTTATCGAAACAACAGTTGCTCCCGGAACTACAGAGTTTGTCGCCTGGCCAATCCTTAAAAAAGCCTTTTCAAAACGCGGATTAAAGGAAACTCCGCTGTTGTCGCATAGTTTTGAGCGTGTAATGCCCGGACGGGAATATGTTTCATCAATTCGCGACTTCTGGAGGGTTTGCTCCGGTTGTAACCTTGAAGCCAGAAATCGTGTGGAGAAATTCCTGCACGAAGTTCTGAATACGGAAAAATTCCCTCTTACGGTTATGGACCGCCCGATTGAATCGGAAACAACAAAAATCGTTGAAAATTCCTACAGAGCAACAATCCTCGCCTTTATGAACGAGTGGAGCTTGTTTGCCGAGCGTAACGGTGTTGATCTTATTAAAGTGATGAATGCAATTAAGAAACGTCCGACACACAGCAATATGATATTCCCAGGGCCGGGAATCGGTGGATATTGCCTGCCGAAAGACGGAGGACTCGGATATTGGGCATACCGTCATATTCTCGGTTTTGAGGATGGTGACAATGTCTTTAAAATTACTCCTACGGCAATTGATATTAACGACACGCGCGGACTTCATGTTGCAGAGCTGACACGTGACGGATTGCGTAATATGGGTCGCTATATAGCAGGTTCCGATGTTCTGATTTGTGGTGCAAGCTACCGCCAGGATGTGGGAGATACCCGATACAGCGGAAGCGAACTCGTAGTTCGTAAACTGACTGAAATGGGTGCCGAAATGAGAGTTCACGACCCTTATGTTGATAACTGGAATGAATTTGAGTTGCAAGACGAAGACCCTGAACACTCCTGGAAACGATTCTTTAGAAATCAGGAACATCTAAAGGACCTAAAAATCGAAAAAGATATTAAAAAAGCGATTACAGGTGTTGAAGCTCTTATTCTTGCTGTTCCACATTCAGAATATCTGAAGCTTAAACCTGCCGATATCGTAAAATGGGCCGGCGGACCAATTGCTGTTATTGATGCTTTTGGAATTCTTACAGACGATAAAATAAAAGAGTATTTCAAATTGGGTTGCGAAGTGAAAGCCCTTGGAAGAGGACATATACAAAGATTGAAAAAAGAGGTTAAGAACGGAAAATAAAGAACTTACTCTTACGGCACTTTAAAGTACACTTTGGCGCTTTTTTTAGAATCCTTTAATATGAAGGTTTCGTATAAGTTTATTTGTTATTAAAATTTGTTAAAGAATTTTAGTTATGAAAATACAAACCCTGATTTTTATTTGCATTTTTAGTGTATTAGTAACGTTCGGACAAACTCCGGGTACATTAGACCCTGATTACGGTTACGGAGGTATTTCGTTTGCCGATAACAATTCATGTGATAATTTTTCTTATTCATCTGTAATTCAGGATGATTCAAAAATTGTTCTTGCCGGTTATTCAAATTTAAATAATACAATTTATCCTACATTTATGCGCTTTTTGCCCGACGGAACGCTTGATAGCAGTTTCGGGAGTAATGGTATTTCGATATTTCTTCCGGTATTAGGACATAATGAATGGATAAATAATGTTATTATTCAGCCTGATGGAAAAATAGTTGCAACGGGCTATGATAGTGACAGTGATTTTAATTCGGATATGATTGTTATGCGGCTTAATTCCGATGGAAGTCTGGATAATACATTCAACGGTACCGGGAAAATACAGATCAGTTTTGGGTCGTCAAATGATTCATTCGGACAATCTTTGGCACTAATGGATAATGGAAAGATAATATCAGCTGGATATACCTGGGATGTGAACAATGACCTCCAATGTGCATTTTGCAGGCTTAATGAAGACGGAACACTTGATAACAGCTTCGGAACAGGAGGACTTGTGATTATGAATCTTGCCGGTATGCAAAATTATATGAACAATGTATCTATGCAAGGTGATAAAATAGTTATTGGAGGTATTTCTTATCAAACAGGTCAGGCTTACATAACACTTAGCAGGTACAACAGCAATGGTATTCTTGATTCCGGTTTCGGGCAGAATGGATTAGTAAATATTGAAGTTGAAATGGATAATTTTTTAATGAGTCCAAACGGAGATATGCTAATTGATGACCAAAACCGGATACTTTACGGTACTTATGTTTTGGGTATTCAAAGTACGGATTTTGCACTATTCAGATTCCAGGCTGACGGTGCTCCCGATAATTCATTCGGTGACTTCGGATTGTCGGTTGTTGATATGCTTGGTAACTCTGCAATTAATTCACTTGCAGTGCAAAACGACGGAAAAATAATTGCAGGAGGATATATAGAAATAAACGGATTAAGAAATTTTTCACTGGTGAGGTTTCTTGAGAATGGCGACCCGGATGTATCTTTCGGAGGTACAGGTATCGTTATCACAAATCCCAGCCCGTTAAGTTCAGGTTATGACAGTAATATAACATATGTTGGTGTTCAGGCAGACGGGAAGATTATAGTTACGGGATATTCTACAAACTCATTTGGAAATATTGATTTTGTAAGTGCAAGATATTTTTCAGGACTTAATGTAGGTATCAACAGCCCGGATAATTTTGAATTTAGTTTTGACGTGCATCCTAATCCCATAGCAGAAAAAGCTGTAATTACTTTTGATTTGAAAGAGCCGGAACGGGTAAAAGCAGAAGTTATAAACATAACGGGTGAGTCATTATTAACTATTACTGATGAGGTATTTCACGAAGGAAGGAACAGTCTGAAGTGGGATATTAACGGATTACCCACCGGAGTTTATTTTGTGAGGCTGACAGCTGGCGATAACAGATATTTACGCAAAATCGTAAAGCAGTAGTTTTAGCCTTTGGTGAAAAAGGAAAATAAATATAATACATAAATAAAAAAAACCGGCACAAAACCGGCTTAATTGCTCCTCTTCTTGGACTCGAACCAAGGACCCTCTGATTAACAGTCAGATGCTCTAACCAGCTGAGCTAAAGAGGAATTTCCTTATTAAAAGAACATTATTTTTAAAAAGGAGTGCAAAATTACATCTTTTTTATAAATAAACAATACTTTTGCGAAAAAATTTTATTAAAAAACCTTAAATCCGCAACAAACATTTAAAAAAGGCATTTTCTATCATGGGCTCAATATTTGAAGGAAAACATCTATAATCTACTCCTTTTTTAAATGGATTTTTCCCATGTAGCGGCATTTGTTACTTTGAACAAATTACCAATAGATTTATTTTGCGGTTTTTCTTTAGTTATTTTTTCGGAGGCAACATTTTGAGATAAAAAGTATTGTTATAAACTTGTATATCAATACTATACACATATTTTACAAATTGAGGACAAGACGTATTTATCCCCGCCTTTTTAGACTGCTGGATTTATTTTTTGCGTTATCTAAGTATTTACCCTCTCATAAGGCCGGTCGGTATAGAGTTTCAATATCCACCTTCGACCTTGAAAAACCCATTTGCCTGCAACGGATATAAACCTGAATATAAAGCGTTTAAGGCGTGTTGTGGTGGTGATGTTCGTAAAAACTTTTGATATTTTCTCTAAAACAAAGTTGTAGAAATTCTTTATCATAGCCATTATGATCATAAAAGCAGCATTTTCGTTCAAAAAAGAAAAAGGAAGATGTTTCCAACCAAAATCGTTATTCATTATATCGAAAGTTTTTTCACTACTGCCTCTTTGGTTATAAAACTCAATTATCTCTTTTTCAGTACTTATATGGTCATTGGTAAGGATTGAACGATAAGTATAAGTATCTTGTGTGAAGGCATCAATCTGTTTGCTTTTTCCTGCTTGACGCATAATAACCAAGCGGTAATTGCGGTCTTTAAAAAATTGAGTAAAAACAATGGAGACTACTTGATATTCCACATAATTTATTTCAACGGTTTGCCAGTCTGTTATCTGTTTTATTTGTTCAAATAAATTTCCGCTTTTGTTGGCTCTGATGTAAAACAATTTGCTGTTTTTGTCAACAACATCAATGATTTCTTTGGCATAAGAACCGGCATCCATTCGTGAACGATTAACTTTTATACCTTGTTCGGCAAGTAATTCATAAGCATTTGACAAAGTTATTTCTTGTTTAAATTTTACGTTTGCATTGCCATCGCGATTTTCGATATAAACAATTTTGTTTCCTATTGTGGCTATACCGGGAAAATATCCTTTAGTTTTTTTATAAGTGCGTTTTGCATCATATTTTTCGTTAGCAAGGATTTGATTGTCATAATCAAAATCATAATACTTGCCCGATTGCAATTGTCCGGTTAATAATAATGATTTGATATTGAGACGGTTTAACTTGGTGTTAATGTTGAAATTATAAGAAATGCCCGAGTCGGAAACATAGTTTACATTATTCACAGCCAATTCCTTTATTCCTCTCAAAACTGTATCGGGACTTGGAACATTATTATCGGGAATCATTGTCAGGTGTTTTTTTAGATGTTCACTGTTTATATCCTCAATATGGTCACCTCCTGCAAGAAAAGTGCTGGTTAAATTGCGAATAATTTCGCTGTATTGGTAACCAACTAATTTGCTTCTTACGCCTAATTCACTGTCTATCAATTTGTCAAGACTACTATTTTTAAAGAAATTATTTACAAAAGAAATTCCTGCAAAAGGGGTTACAGCTCCGTTTAATTTTTGTACTTTTATCGCCATAATTTTCACATTTATTGTGTTTCGTATCACTAAAATAAGTGAAAATTATTAGCTGTCAATAACTGTGTAATTAACTTTTGCACAGTTACTTGACGGCAATTGTTAATAACTATGCTGCGGATTTAAGGA
>JANTGL010000141.1 GCA_024762915.1 Bacteroidales bacterium
AAATTAAATCCTGAATACGAATACACAATTGCTGCTTTGGGATTGAATACGGTCCCGTATCCTCCGCTTAAACGGATTTTATTATTATCTACTCTGCCTCCCAGAACAAAATTCAAATTTTTAAAGGGCGAATAACCGGCTTGCATAAAAAATCCTAAATCTCTGCTGAAATAATGATTTCCGCCTTCAGATTCTTCGGGAATTGCCGTTTCTTCTGGTTTATCCGAATAACCGAACAAATAAGCTCCTTGGATATGACTGACTCTAAATTCAATTCCCGTAATAAAATTTAAATTCTCAAGCGGATTAAATACCATTCTTAATTCAGATCTGAGTTGCTGAGAATACGTATTCCACCATGTATGTTCCCAATATGGTTTTTTTATTGAATCGGCAGGTAACAAAATGTCATTTCCAAAAGTAGTGTCTGCAATATCGGTTATATTGTATACTTCATTAAAATACCCTTTGTAATAAAGTTCTTCACAGTTTCCGGTCAGTTGATGAATTTTAAAATTAGTAAAACTGGTTAAAGCTAACTTCTCAGAAATTTTTTTTTCGTATTTCGTATAAAAGAAACTATTTTCGGGAACCCAATTTGCACCGAATTTAGTACCTAATTCAAAATCATCTCTGTACCAAGCACCGTATCCTTCTTTTCGTTTAAAACTTTGAAAACCTAAAGTAAAATTATCTGTTGTTAACTTGCCGTAAAAAAGATAATCTATTGTTTCATTACTGTATTCAGGTTTCATTCCCTTAAGTTCATCTGAATAATAATAAGCTTGATTATCAAGTTCCATGGCTGTTTGCGCAATATCATTATTGTCAGTTTCAAGAATTTCTTTATAGTAATTTATACTATATGAGTCTAAATTATAATCCCAATCAGAGTAATGTGATAAATCCGGTTCATCAGAATTATAAAATCTTCCGGATAATATTATTGAAATATCTTTTGTTTTAAAAGCTGCACTGACATCCGTAAACATTGTATTCCACGACCCGTATCCGATTTGTGTATTTATACCTATTTTATTATTACTTGATACAATTTGATAAGCAGATTTTGTTACAATATTTATAACACCTAAAAAAGCATTTGCTCCATATACGGTTGCAGCAGGTCCGTATATAACTTCAACTCTTTTAATATTACTTAACGGATATTGTCTTGAAAGCCATACACTGTTACTCCATAAGTCATTCTCTTCAACCCCGTCAATTAATAAAACTGTTTTTTCCGTATTCTTTGTTCGATAACCTCGTTGGTAAATTTGAGAATATTGAGTTCCGTTTCCTCTGGAAATATCAAAACCCGGTAAATCATGAAATAATTGCTCCAAATCAGTATAACCGCGTCTTTTAATTTGCTCTGCAGTAATAACAATAACAGTTTGAGGAACATCCGAAAGTTTTTCGGATTTTTTTGAAACAGATGAAATTTTTAACTCCAATAATTCTTCCAAAGATTTATAATACAGTTTATCATTAATTGTATCATTTTGAGAATATAAAAATCCAAGGGAAAATAATATAAGGATAATAGTAAAAATAATTCTCATAAACCGTAATTTTCAGTTTATAATTGTAAATTAAATAAAAAAATTGTATTTTTCGGCATATTTAATAATATTCTTTTTTTCTATTGTTTTCTGATTAAATATTTTACTAATTTAATAATATTTTTTAATTAATTCTGATTTGTTTAAAAAAATATTCACATATATTCTTCTTTTCTTTATTTTACTCACAAGATATTTTATTACTGATGCTCAGAAATATTCTGATGATGAAGTTAAAACAGCTTTTATTTATCAATTCGGATTAAATATTGTTTGGAAAAATGAAAATAAATTTAAGAAATTTAAAATTGCCGTATACGGAAATAATAAAACTATTTTACCGTATTTCCATAAATTATCCGAAGACAAAACCTTAAAAGGAAAACCGATTGAAATTTTACAAACAAATAATATCAGAGATTTAATTAAGTTAAATCCTCAAATTATATATGTCGAAAAATCAAAAAATTATGAATTAAATCTTCTCATTAATCGAATAAAAGGAAAAAATATTCTTGTTGTCAGTGATAATTCTCATTTACAAAGATTAATTATGATTAATTTTATCAATTCTGATGATAATACTATAAATTTTGAAATTAATAAAACTTCAATTTCTCAACAAAATCTGAAAATATTACCCAAGTTACTTCTGTTGGGGGGCTCGGAAATTGATCTTAAAGAATTATATAAAGAACAAGAACAAAAGTTAATAGAAGAACAAATAAAAGTAGAATTATTAAAAAAAGAATTAAAAAAACAGAAAAAATTAATTAATAATTTAAATATTGAAATTGAGCGAAAGAGGAACGAACTTGAAGAACAAAAAAAAGAAATTTCTTCGCAATATGTTAAAATCAACGATCAAAAAAAGGCATTATCGATTGTTGAATATAATATTGAAAAACAGAGAGGATTGTTGTTATCAAAAATAAATGAATTATTAAAAAAACAATCTGAAATTTCCGAAAAAGAAAGATATATAGAAAAACAAAATATTAAGGTTAAAGAAAAAGAAAAATTATTAAATGATTTAACAAGAAAAATAAATAGTAAAGAGGAAAAAATAAAACTTCAAGAAAATAGTCTGTACACTAAAACCGTTAAAATTAACAAACAAAAGAATTTATTGATTGTTTCAGGTATTGTCCTTTTTTTGATTTTACTTTTATCTGTTTTGCTTTTCAGAAGTATCAAATCAAAACAAAGAATAAATAAAGAATTAATCTATACCAATATTGAAATTACCAATAAAAATAAGCAAATTCAAAAACAGGCAAACGAGCTGGAAAAACACCGTAATAAACTCGAATTACTTGTAAAAGAACGAACGGCAGACCTCCAAAAAGCTAAAGAAAAAGCCGAAGAATCCGATCGATTAAAATCAGCATTTTTAGCCAATATGTCTCATGAAATCAGAACTCCGATGAATGCCATTATCGGTTTCTCTAATTTGCTGTTTAAGAATGAATATGATACAGAAAAAAGAAACGAATTACTTTCATACATAATTCGCGGCAGCGATACACTGTTACATCTTATTAACGATATCATCGACATTTCAAAAATAGAGGCCGGTCAAATGATAATCAACAAGAATGAATGTTTCGTTAATGAAATTTTAAATGATTTGATGAATTTATATACCGGAAAAAGCAAACAAAATCTCTATAATAATATTAAACTTAAATTCCATAAAAATGATGCCGGGGATATCGCAATTTTTACCGATCGTATCAGACTTCAACAAGTTTTTATTAATTTAATTGATAATGCCTTAAAATTTACGGAGAAAGGTGTTATAGAAACAGGATACACAATTCAAACAGCGATGCAAGAAGTTTTGTTTTTTGTAAAAGATTCCGGTATCGGAATTACCGAAGAACAACAAAAAAATGTATTTAACCGATTTATTAAATTAGAAAAAGAAAGCGAAAAATTATATCGCGGTGCCGGTCTGGGATTATCAATTTCGAAACATATTGTTGAATTATTAGGAGGAAAAATTTGGGTTGAATCCGAATTAAACAAAGGATCTGTCTTTTATTTTACCGTTCCTTATAATAATAACAAATAAAATAACACTTTTTATCATTAATTTTTTATTATTAATCTGAATGATTCTTTTCTTAAAATTAAAAAATAAAATTAAATATCTTTTCAGGAAAAGACTCAAAATTTCATCAAATTTCATTCATACTCAAATATCAGATTATTATTATTCTGTTGATTTAAATGATGTTATAAAATATAATGATGCCGTTAAAAATGATAATCATCAGATTTCGTCCGAACAAAAAAATCTGCATCCTCTTTATTATACTAAAATAAGTTGGAAAATTATTGAAAATTTGAATGAGTTTCTTAAAACTCGGATTGATGACAAAATATTGAATACAATTGTGCATCAATCGGAGTATATCATATTTCATTCTGAATTAAAAATTCCTGCAAAACTTAATGTTCAAAGTAAAATTTGGAGTATCAAAGCCCATAAAAAAGGGACAAAAATGTTGATAAGATTTGATTATTATTCAGATAATGAACTTATTGCAACTGAATATTCCGGAGGTTTACTCTTTGGTGTTAAATATATCGGAGAATCTGAAAGTTTGGGAGAACTACCAAAAAACATAAAATTAAACGGACCGGTACGTTGGAAAAAAACAATTGATATTGATAAATTGTTGCCTTATAAATATGCAGAGAAAGCTGAAATTGATGCTCCCATCCATACAAACCCGAAATTTGCAAAAACAATCGGTTTGCCGAGTATTATTCTTCAAGGTACATGCACATTTGCAAAAGCAATAAATTTACTTATACATGAAAAAACGGATAAAAACTACGCTAAGATACAATCTGTATCGGCAAAATTCACGGGAATGCTTATTCCTCCGAATAAAATGACAGTACGTATATTAAAACAAGAAAAAAAAATGCTGCTGTTCGATGTTCTGAACAAAGAAGAAAAAGCGGTGATAAAAGGCGGACAAATAATATTCTGTTAAAGAATGATTAAAAATAAATAATAAGATAATATGGAAAATCAAGATTGGAAATTACCCTTACTTAATAATTATATTGATAAGCGAGCAAAAGAAATGCCGAATTCAATTGCAATTATTCAACACGAAGACAATCGAAAGGTAACATACAAACAATTGAAATCGCTTGCTGATTTTTTTGCCCTGCGTTTAACGGATATGGGAATTAAAAAAGGCGACATCATTGCAACTCAACTGGTTTTGTTTCCCGAACATGCAGCATTAATGTATGCTTGTTTAAAAATAGGAGCTGTTTTTGCACCGCTTGATTTAAGACTTAAAAAAGAAGAAATAAAAAGAGATTTAGATAAAATTAAACCAAAAGTTTTTTTTACCCACGGAAAAACACCGCTTATTGATTTTAATGAAATTGCAGAATATGTTCGTGATAATTGTAAATATGTAAAACATATTGTACAAGTTTTAGCTGATCCTAAAAATGAACAACCGATTGAAGGAGCAATCTCCATTCAACAAATGATGTCTAAACCAAAACTTATTTGGTTGAAAATTAAGGATGTATTTTCCGGAAAACTGAATAAAATCTTTAAAAGTTTAGATACCAAAACACCGGCAATAATTATTTTTACTACCGGTACAACAGGTTCTCCGAAACCGGCATTAATGAGCCATGAAAATATTATTATTCAAAATAAAATTTTGGCAAAAGCAAGTAATATGACACAAGAAGACAGTATTCTGGTTAATTTGCCGCCGAGTCACGTTGCCTGTATAACCGAAACAATGTTAACTATTTTTTTTCTGGGCGGAACAGCCGTTTTTGTGAAAGTGTTTACTGTCGAGGGTTCATTAAAAGCAATTGAAAAACATAAAGTAACTGTTTTAGGTCAAATACCGACACAATTCAGAATGATGTGGGCAAATCCCGATTATGATACATATGATTTATCAAGTTTAAAATTTGCCGTTTACGGCGGCTCTGCAGTTGATGTTGAGTTTTTGAATAAACTTTCTTTAATGGCTCCGAAATTCGGAACCGGTATAGGAATGACAGAAACAGCCGGCTTCTCAACATTTACGCCCCTTGGTATTTCAGTTGAAGAAATGGCAGGACAAGTCGGACGCTATTTCGATGAATTAGGGAAAGTAAGCATTCGCAAACCGATGAATGAAGACGGAACCGCAGGCGATGAACTTCTTGACGGTGAAAACGGTGAAATTTGCTATCATCCCCCGATCGTATTTATGGGATACTATAACCTTCCTAAAGAAACAGCAAAGGCAATTTCGAAAGAAGGTATTTTATACAGCGGAGATTTAGGTTTTTTTAAAAATATGGGAAACTATCGTGCATTATACCTTTCGGGAAGAGCAAAATTTATAATAAAACAAAAAGGGTATCAGGTTTTTCCTGACGAAGTACAGGCTTTTATTGCCGAACATCCGAAAGTAGATATTGTTGATGTAGTAGGAGTTAAACATAAACTATTTGATGAAGGTATTTTTGCATTTGTTAAACCGAAACCGGATATTGAATTAACACAGGAAGAAATTTTAGAACATTGTAAAAATATTGCATCCTATAAAAGACCGCAACACGTTGAAATTTGGCCTGTTGATAAAGCTTTTCCGATTACCAGAACAACTAAGATTGATAAAATACAATTGACGAAAGAAGCTGAATTAATTGTTGAAGTATTACGTCGGGAAGGTAAATGGGATGCACAATCTTAATATACTCAATTAAAAGTAATTACAAATGAGAATTTTATTTATTATTACAATACTTACTCTGTTTGCTTGCAATACCCAAACAGTTTCAATATCAAAAGAATACAAAGACAAGCAAAAACAATCAATAAACCGACTTTTGGATAATTGGCACAAAGCCGCAGCAGATGCCGATTTGGAGAATTATTTTAACAAAATGTCCCAAGATGCCGTTTATCTCGGAACCGATGCAAGCGAACGTTGGACAAAAGATGAATTCTATAAATTCTGTAAGCCGTATTTTGATAAAAGTAGTGCATGGAATTTCAAATCTTCAAATCGTCATATTTATTTTTCCGATGATATGAAAATTGCATGGTTTGAAGAAACTTTGGATACTTGGATGGGAAAATGCAGAGGGTCGGGGATACTCGTTTTTAAAGATTATAATTGGAAAATAAAACATTATAATTTGGCTGTTGCCGTGCCGAATGATATTGTAAAAGATTATGTTAAACTGTTAAAAAAGAATTAATTTTATATTTTTGTACAATAAATCCTTTTTATTTATGAAATCTTTCTTTCTAATAATTTTTACGTTCTTTTTCTTTCTGACATTTTCGCAAAACAAAAATGATTCACTTGTAATTTTTTCTGATTTAAAATTTCATTCTGAATTTGAAAAAGATGCAATA
>JANTGL010000142.1 GCA_024762915.1 Bacteroidales bacterium
ACTTTCTTGTTTATAAAAATGATTATTTTTATATTCTTCAGCTTTATCTTTTAAAGAAGTTAAGTTAGCGGAATCCTGTCTGGATAAATGAAATTTTTGATTTTGTGCTTTTAAATTAGGACTCAAAATTCCGATTATAAAAACAAAAGCACACACTTTTGTTATAATTCTGATTTTATATGTTCGCATAAATTTGTTTTAAAAAACTCAAAATTATATTCATTCCGATAATTTTAATAATAATTCGGTTAGCAAAAGGTTAACAAAAAAACAATCAGTAAAAAATTACAGAACATTTTCTAATTCAGCCAATTTTCCCAATAATTCTTTTGATATATTTTTTAATTCATCAATAGATGCGTTAAATTCTTTTTGCTTTGGGGAATCCCGCAAAGTAATATCGTCAAAAAAACCTTCAGCAGAAAGTTTTTCAAATTCATTAAAAATTTCATTATATTTATCATGTAATTTTTTATGAATACCGTCTATTGCTTTATAGGATTCTAAATGATTATTTTCTTGTCCCGCACCGTAATACCATTTTCCGAAAGTGCATTCGGTATGTTTTTTAGGAACACTTGAATCACCCGGGTCCGTACCTATTGAAAGAGCCATGGCATTAGCAAACCAAAGCACATGGGCATTTTTGGCTTTATTTATCTCATTTATAATTTCGAGTTTATCCATTTTTATCAAATTTTATTATCGTAAATCAATATATTTATTTATCTTTATCAATGACAAAAATATTATTTTTATTTAATATTTAAATATATTAATACATAAATGTTTTAAAATATCCTTTAATTTTAATTTTCTTTTTAACTTTGTGAAAAATTAAACTCTTATTTATAATGATAATTCCGGAAACATCGGGTAGTCCTTATGTCAAACTTTCTGCGGAAGAATGTTGTTTTGAAATTAAAGGAAATTCTTTTTCAAATATTATTAATGAAATTTATGAAAAAATTCTGACATGGATTGATGAAGAAATGCCTAAAATAGATTGTAACATTGAATGTATTTTTAATTATTACGTATCAAACAGCGTTACTTATAAAAATGTTCTTGTTATAATGACAAAATTTGCCGAATTAAAAGAACAAGGCAAAAAAATACAGATTATCTGGTATTACAATAAGGATGATGAAGACAGTTTAGCAATTGGTGAAGATATTGAAGAATTGTTTAACTTACCTGTTAAATTTATAGAAAACGAATAAATTGTTAACCTTTTGTAACCTCTTCTATTATTATTCCGTATAATAAGATTTAATTTTGCAAACCATTTATTAATCAAAATAGTATCCGATAATATGTTAAAATTTGAAGCAACTAAAACAAGTCCGTATGTGAACATTTCGATTGAAGATTGTATTTTTGAAATAACCGGTCTTTCGTATGCAAATAATACCGACATTTTTTTCAAGCGGATCATTGATTATATTGATTCGGAATTTTCAAATCTTGATTGTCATTTAAATTGTAAATTTTATCTCACTGTTTTTAATAGTGTTACATATAAATACATTCTAAATATGATGGCTAAATTTATGATGCTTAATAAAAACGGAAAAAATATAACAGTAACATGGTATTATGAAAAAGATGATGAGGATAATTTGGAAAATGCAGAAGATATAAGCAGATTGTTTAATATTCCGTTTAATTTTAAAGAAAAAAACGATACTAAAGATGTTTAAAAATTAATTGTTCGGACAACCGTTATTCTGTCGGGATGACCTGTTTAACAATCAAGATTAACAGCTTATTTAAATGATAAAAAAACTAAATGCAATATTTCTCTTCGCAGAAGCTCAAAAATACAATACATTAAAGAAAATTAAATTGAAATTAACAAATTAAAAATGGAAGAAAAGAAAATTTTAATCAGATGGAATTCGACCTATGAATTAGGTGTAAAAGAAATTGATGAACAACACATGAAATTGGTTGATATTATCAATGATTTTTACAATGCCTTTGCAACCGCTCAGGCACATGAAAAAATCGGTGATATTATTGGTGAATTAGTCAATTATACCGTATTTCATTTTACCTCTGAAGAAGAAATCTTCAGCAATTCAAACTATCCCGATACAGAAAAACACAAATCAACACATAAAGAATTTGTTGACGAAATGAAACGTTACCATCAAGAAGTTAAAGACGGTAATATGACAACAACCTATGATTTAATGACTTTCCTGAGAGATTGGCTGATTAAACATATAATGGGAACTGACAGAAATTATCTTCCTTATATTAAATAATAATCTTTACAATAAGAAAAAATGACAGAAAATCTGATAAATTGGAACGAATCCTATTCCGTCGGTAATGCGGAAATGGATGAACAACATAAACAATTAATCAATATTATTAATAAACTCTTTAATTCGTTTAAAGACGGAAATGCTCAAAGCATTTTAGATGAAATTTTACAAGAAATGATTGATTATGCTAATTTTCATCTTAATTCCGAAGAAAAATTAATGTTTAAATACGATTATCCGGAAAAAGAAAAACACGAAGAAATTCATCAATCTTTCAGAAACAAAATTGAAGAATTAAATAAAATGTTAAATTCAGGATCAAAAGATGCACATTATCAATTAATTGAATATTTAAAAAATTGGTGGACCAATCACATTTTGGTTGAAGATAAAAAGTATTTACCGTATTTAGCAAATAAATAATCTTTAAATACTTTAAGATAAAGCGATTAATATTCGGGTTTCGGATTTAATCGTTTTATTGTATAAACACATTACTATGAGTAACGAATTTATAAGATGGAATGATTTATATTCTCTCGGAATTGAGAAAATTGACAATCAACATAAAAAGTTAATCGAAATCATTAATAAAATATTTGATTTTTTATCCGAAGAGAAAGCCGAAGTAATAATTCCCGAAATTATCAAAGAACTAAAAGACTATACACAATATCATTTTAAAACAGAAGAAGACCTGTTTGAGCAATATGATTATCCGGATACCGAAGATCATAGGTTAAAACATCAAGAATTTATTGATATGATCGGAAAATGGTCAAACGAAATTAAAAACAATAAAAATATTCTTTACGAAATGATGAATTTTCTTAGAAAATGGTTGCTTGAACACATATTACATGATGATAGAGCATACGGAAAATTTTTCAAGGATAATAATATTCAAATAAATTAAAACAAAGATTTTGTAAATCTGTTTAAAATGAATAAAACGACACAAATATTACTGATAATTTTAACATTATCATTTACTCAAAAATCACTTTCTCAAATAACCGGTAAAACCGACAGTTTAGAACTTGCATTTGAGCAGTCAAATAATGATTCGCTAAGAAATAAAGCCCTTAAAGATTTATATAATGAGTATTTAAAAGATAACCGGGGAATGGCAATAAATACGGCCAAAAACGGTATTGAAATCTTTAAAGAAACCAATACTGAAGAAGCTTTTTTCTGGTATAATAAATTAGGGTCAATTTATTTAGAACAAGGTTTTTACACTTTAGCACTAAATACGTTCTCAGATGCTTTAAAACTTTCCGAAAATGATAACTCGAAAACGGCATATACACTTTTAAATATTGCGAAAATTTACTATTATAAAGAAAATTACGAAAAAAGCATTGAAATTTATAAAAATGCTTTAGCCGAATTTAAAATATTAAAAGAAAAAAACAGTAATGATGCCTCTATCGGAATTGCAAAAACATACAATAAATTAGCCATTGTTTATGAATCAGAAGGCGACTTAAAAACATCAAAAGAATATTTTATTAAAGCGCTAAATCTGCGGTTAAAGATTGACAGTAAGAAAGATATTGCCGATTCATATACATCTCTCGGATATTTTTCAAATGTTATTCAAAAATACGACAGTGCATTATATTATTTTTCCAAAGGAACAGAAATTTGCAAAACCTATAACAATTATGATTACTTTGTTGATTTACATCTTTTCAGAAGCAAAACTTTCAATTCCCTTAACCAAACTGAAAAGGCTTATAATGATATAGATACGGCATTTCAATACGCCTTAAAAAATAATAAATTCGACTTAGCAAAAATCTATTACTACAGGGCATTAGCAGATACAAGTAATAAAAAGTATCCCGCTTTTTTAAAAGACATTAATAAAAGTATTCAATATACTGATTCTTTCAATATTTTATCACTTAAAAATAAAGCGCTTAAGTTAGCCGTAACAGAGTCCGTAAAACAAAATGATTATACAAAAGCTTTTCAATTTCAACAAAGCTACACACAAAATATTCAAACAAATGAAGCCGAAAAATTAATTCAATTAGAACAAAATATAGATTTAGAAACACAAAAACAAAAAAACATTGAGCTGATAAAAGATAAAAAAGGATTGGAAAAAAATCTGACATTATACCAAATGGGTATAGCTACGGGTATTTTGCTAATTTTATTTTTAATACTGTCATTTTATTTTAATTCAAAGAAAAATAAAAGAATTAAAGAAACTCTAAAATTAGCCGAAGAAAGAAAAACAGAAGCGGAAAAAGCCAAAAAAGAACTCGAAGATTCAACGGAACTTATTCGTTCTCAAGCAGCTTTAGCCGAAATTTTAAGAAATGTTACAGGAAAAGAACGTTCAATTGAAGATTTTTTACAAGATGCTTTAAATAAATTACTGGCTCTTCCTTGGCTGGATGTTGTTTCAAAAGGATCTGTTTTCCTTACAACCGATGACGGCAATTTAAAAATGGTTGCCGAAAAAGATCTCGGTGAGGTAGCCGTAAGATGTGCTTTAATTAAACCGGGAGAATGCCTTTGCGGAAAAGCACTTTCTGAAAAACGTATGCAATTTTGCAATCACATCGATCATAATCATGAAATTCGATTTCAAAATATGACCGAACACGGGCATTATAATCTTCCGATTATTATGCAGGATGAAGTTTTGGGTGTCTTAAATCTCTATACGGCTCATGAACATAAAAAAAATGATTTTGAAATTAAATTTTTAAAAATTGTTTGTGATACACTGGCTTCGGTAATTAATCGAAAAAAAGCACAAGACGAAATTATTCATGCAAAACAAGAAATTGAAAAACACAAAGCAGAACTTGAAAAGAAGAATAAAGCAATCCGATTATATTCTACACAATTAGAACAAAAAAACAGAGAACAAGAAATCTTGAACCAAACAGTTCTTGCTCAAAAAAGAAATGTAGAAAAAAAACAAAAAGAAACTGAAGATTATGCACAAAAACTCGAAAAACAAGCAAAAGCACAAGAAGCATTAAATCAGCAATTATTTTCTCAAAAAATGGAAGTTGAGCAGCAAAAAGCTGAAGTTGAAGAATATGCAAAACAAATTGAAAAACAAGCAAAAGAGCAAGAAGCTTTGAATCAACAATTGTTTGCACAAAAATTGGAAGTTGAACAACGAAATACAGAAGTAGAAGAATATTCTAAAATACTTGAAGAAAAAGCAAAAGAACAAGAAGCTCTTAATCAACAATTATTTGCTCAAAAACTTGAAGTTGAGCAACGAAACTCGGAAGTTGAGCTTTATTTAAATCAAATTGAAGAACAGAAAAAAGAACAAGAAACTCTTAACCAAAAATTATTTGCACAAAAATTAGAAGTAGAGCAACGAAACTTTGAAGTTGAACAATATTCTGAACAAATAGAAGACAAAGCAAAAGAACAAGAAGCTCTTAACCAACAACTATTTGCACAAAAACTGGAAGTTGAACAGCGAAATTTTGAAGTTGAACTTTATTCAAAGCAACTTGAGGAGAAAGCCAAAGAACAAGAAGCTCTTAACCAACAACTATTTGCACAAAAACTGGAAGTTGAACAACGAAATTCTGAAGTTGAACAATACTTGAAACAAATTGAAGATCAAAAAAAGGAACAAGATGCTTTAAATCAAAAATTGTTTGCACAAAGTTTGGAAGTTGACCAACGCAGAATGGAAATTGAAATGTATTCTAAAGAAATTGAAGAATTGAAAGAAAAAGCTGAAGGTACTTTAGAGCATTTAAACGATTCCATAAATTATTCAAAATACATCCAAACATCATTACTTCCTGAATTTTCCTATATTAAAGAAAACTTACCCGGCGATTTCTTTATTTATTTTAATCCGAAAGAAACCATCGGAGGTGATTTTTATTATTTCAAACGAACCGGCGATTGGCTAATTTTCGCCGTAGCCGATTGTACCGGACACGGCATTCCCGGAGCTTTAATTACCATGCTCGGAATGAGTTTCTTGGATGATATCGTAACACAAAATTTAACCGATTCGACGGGAGAAGGTTTAAATATATTAAGAAAAAGAGTAAAAGGAACATTTCATTCATACGGAAATACTTTAGAAAATAAAAACGGATTGGACATTGCTCTGTGTGCCGTAAATACAAAAACAAATCTGATGCAATATTCAGGTGCGTTTAATTCGCTATTTATATTCAGAGACAAAGAATTAATCGAATACAAAGCAACCAGAAATCCCATCGGCTACTATCCGATTGAGAAAGATTTTGAGACAACTGAAATTCAATTACAAGAAGATGATGTAATTTACTTATTTTCTGACGGATATGCTGATCAAATCGGCGGAGAAAAAAATCGCAAATTTTCAAAACGTCAATTCAAATCTTTACTTGAAGAAATCCATCATTACCCGATGTCAAAACAAGAAATTTTCATGGAAAAAATTATGCAAAAATGGATGGGCAACAACACACAAGTTGATGATATTACGGTTATGGGTTTTAAATGGGAAGGTTAAAAAAATACAATATATTTAGGGACTTTCAGGAAATGAAAAGTTTTTAAAAATTATGATTATTTTACAAGTTGTTGCATTCGACCTTAAAGAAATTTAGTAGTTTTCAAACGAAGAAGAACGTAAAAATAAAAGCTGTTTAAACAACCGGAGCTTGC
>JANTGL010000143.1 GCA_024762915.1 Bacteroidales bacterium
GAAGCATTGGCAGAATCCTATGCTGATATTGCCTTTGAAAATCAAAGTATTGACGAAGAAATTGACAGCGTATTGGAAGAAAGTTCAGGCGGCGGATCCGAAGCATTGGCAGCTTTAAAAGCCAAACTTTCAGGTGGTGCTGATAAAGCAATTGATGAATAAGTATTTCGTATTTAAACGATTAAAAAAACCGACAGATTAAGCTGTCGGTTTTTTTTTATAAACGAAACGACCTTATCGGAAAATAAGGTCGTTTATATAAAAAGTTATTTGTATTTGTATATTCTAATTATAAACTTCTTTTGTTGTTTTATCGGCAATATACGTAATTTTTAACGCTTTTGCTTTTCTGAGTTCTTGTTTTACGTCCGTAACTATACCCATTCTGGCATTTTTGTCAATTTTTAAAGCCGTTGTCATTTTACTTCTGTTTTCAGCATCCATATCACCTCTTACACCATCAACCCAAGGACCGATATCACCGACAGAAGCAAATGCATCGTTCAGTTGAATCACCGGTTCTTTACCGAATTTTGATTGAAATTTTGATTTGGGTACTCCAATGTTAATATACTTCACCAAAGCTTTGTTCTCAATTTTTTTAACTTCTGTTGCTTTAGCTTTGTCAATATGAACTTTCAAATCAATCTCTTTCATGGTTGTAACCGTCATAAAAAAGAACAGTAACATAAAAACAATATCAGGTAGAGATGCCGTAGAAATTGCGGGTGTTCCGCCTTTTCCTTTTCTTGCAAATTTTGCCATTTATTTTAGATTTTAGAATTCAAAAAATTATTTTCCGGCTCCTGCCGCAATTCTTCTCGGTTCAGCTTCGGAAATATTTAAAGGATAAACTTGTCCTACCGCTTTTTGCTTATCTTTATCAACTTTACCTAATTCATCAAAAGACATTCCGAATTTTTCCATCGCTTTTTCATCTCTTAAATCGTTTACGGCACGAACCAATTCATTATTTACTTGTAAATATTTTTCATAATTCGTGTTTCTGTCAGTTTGTAAGGATATAATACCTTTTGAAACCGGATAATTGCCGAAAAACGGAATTTCTTTCATCTTTTTTTCGGGTAAATTTTCGTCATTATTCGGATTGGAGAAAAACAATTTTGTTTTTTCGTAAATATCTTTCAATTGAATGGGTCTTCCTTTAATTGCAATATTATTGTCTTTATTAATCAGAACAACCATTACATTTCTTTCTATTACTTTAGCTTCATCAGGGTTATCTATATTATCCGGCGGCGGCGGTAATTTACGTTGCATACCGGTATTTGTACTCATGGTTGTGGTAACCAAAAAGAAAATAAGCAATAAGAAAGCAATGTCGGCCATTGAACCTGCATTTATCTCTTGTAGGGGTCTTCTTGCCATTGGTTTAGATTTTAAATCAGACCGATATGCAAGAAAACTTAATTCCTTGCATACCGCTCAGTTATTAATTATTTAAAAAGTTTTGCAATCTCCGCATATAAAATGGAAAGTACTGCAAGACCGAAAAATACATAGGCCGTAATTAAACCTGCACCGGACCATTTTAAGACTCCGGGAACATTGTCTTTTCCTTTATATGTCGGCATATCAAGAATTTCGTTAGAGGCACTTGAATATGCAAAGAAAAAGACAACTCCTAAAAGAACTATCGGGATTAAAGAAAGCAAAGCTTTTTTCGGTTGAGACATCAAGTTTAAAACAAAGTTAAACAAAGAGAATATCACAACTGCACCGACAGCAATATATAATAATACTTCAGTATATGTCAATGAGTTTACAATCCATCCCGGATTATCTGCAGATGCGTTAACAAACAGCATAATAGCATAAAAAAGCGATAATGCGATTAAAACCCAAAGTAATATCTTCGTAATTTTGGCTATATTATCAGTCATAGCTGCGTAATTTAGAAATTAAAGATAAATTTTATTTATTTTGATATTTCACTAATATATCAACGAGTGAAATGGATGCATCTTCCATATTACCTACTAAAGCATCAATTTTTGAAGCTATATAGTTGTAGAAAATTTGGAGAATCATTGCAACAATCAAACCTGAAACGGTTGTAATCAATGCAATTTTAATACCTCCTGCAACTAAACCTGCATTTACGTCACCGGCAGCTTGAATTTTATCAAAAGCGTCAATCATACCGATTACCGTACCCATGAAACCTAACATCGGAGCAAGTGCGATAAATAAGGAAATCCATGTTAAGCCTCTTTCAAGTAATCCCATTTGAACACTTCCGTAAGATTCAACAGATTTTTCAACCACGTCGATTCCTTGGTCGGCTCGGCTTAAACCTTGATAGAAAATGCTGGCAACAGGACCTCTGGTATTTCTGCATACTTCTTGAGCTGCTTCCACACCGCCTGTTTCAAGGGCATCTTCAACATTATTCAGGAGTTTTTCCGTATTTGTTGTAGCTAAATTCAAGTAAATGATTCTTTCAATTGAAAGTGCCAAACCGAGAATAAGAGCAATTAATACGAAACTCATAAAAAACGGGCCGCCTTCAATGAATTTTTCTTTAATTTTTTTGTGTAACTCCCCTTCGTTTTGTCCTTCTTCGGTTGCAACAGCCGTATTATCCGTTACGGTTGCATCATCCGCTTGAACGGTTGCGGTAGAATCACCTTCTGCCTTTTGAGCATAAGTTTGTTGGTGAACGCCAAACATAAACATTCCCAAAATTGCTGCCAATGCAAATAACTTTTTCATGTCTTTTAAATTTATTTTTAAATAATTATAAAATAATACCGTTTTGCCGGCGGAGAGAGAGGGATTCGAACCCTCGATACACGTTAATATGCATACACGCTTTCCAAGCGTGCTCCTTAAGCCGCTCGGACACCTCTCCATAGAAGCTAACCGGAAACGGATTTTCAATTGCCGAAATTAAATAATTTTTTTAAACCAAAAAAAAATATTTAGTACGAATTGATTTTTATATAAATATTATCTAGGGTTTAATTAAAACTAAAACGTAATTTTCGGTGCTTTATTTTGTTAATTCTCCGGCAATTGAAACTTGTAAATAGTTTTTTATTTCTTTATTGTTCATTTTTAATCCCAAAAGATACATTAATTTTGTTACGGCAGCTTCAGTCGTTATATCATATCCGCTGATAACTCCTGCATCAATAAGTTGTCTGCTGGTTTCATATTTTCCCATTGCAACCGTTCCGCCGACACACTGTGAAATATTAAGAATTATTATGTTTTTTTGTGCGGCATTTTTTAAAATGTTGATAAACCATTTATCGGTCGGAGCATTACCGGAACCGTATGATTCAAGAATAACGGCTTTTAAATTTGCAGTTGAGAATATACTGTTTAAATAGGATTCCGATATCCCGGGGAATAATTTTATTAAAGCAATATTTGTATCAAATTCTGTATGAACGGAAGGGACTTTATTGTATTCGGGATACATTATGTATTTTGTATCATAATTAATTTTTATTCCTGCTTCCGCAAGAGGCGGGTAATTCGGTGAATCAAAAGCGTCAAAATATTCGGCATTTTTTTTAGTCGTTCGATTGCCTCGGAATAACTTATTGTCAAAATAGATGCAAACCTCGGGTACTAAAGGCATATTGTTTTTCTGTGCTGCTGCAATTTCTACTGCCGTAATCAGATTTTCTTTACCGTCGGTACGAAGCATTTCAACAGGAAGTTGTGAGCCTGTAAGAATTACGGGTTTATGAAAATCTTGCAACATAAAACTTAATGCAGATGCTGTGTAAGCCATGGTATCTGTTCCGTGAAGAATCACAAAACCGTCAAAATCAGAATGGTTCTTTTTCAATACTTCTGCTAATTTTACCCAAGTATCGGGCTTCAATGCTGCTGAATCAATCGGGTTTTCAAACGAAATTGTTTCCAAACGGTAGCCGAAACTTTGCAAAGCCGGAATTTGTTTTGAAATGCTGTTAAAATCAAAGGGTTTAAACGAACCGGTCTCCGGATTGACTATCATTCCGATGGTGCCGCCGGTGTATATGATTAATACTGAGGGTTTTTGATTGGACATTTTCAGATTATTAAAAGATTGAATTTTTTTCAAATTTAGTATTTCTTTTTTGATTCGGGAAATCAAATAAAAAATATAAATAATATGTTTTATATTGTAAAAAAAAATAGAGATGTAACGGATTATTGTTTTTCAATAAGAATCACATTAAAATGATTCTTTTTTGAATGACGATATTCTTTTTTTTAACTTTTAAAAAATAGATTCCGTTTGAAAAATTACTTAAGTTTATGGTTTGTTTATTTGATGTAATTTGATCATTTAATTTTTTTTGTCCGCTTATATCAAAAACCGTAATTATTCCGTTTATCAGATTTTTTGTTTGAATGGTATAAATTCCGAACGAAGGATTAGGATAGATCTTTACGCTCTCTTTGATATCATTTATTTTATCGGAACCGAACAGCTCAATTCTTGTAGTCTCAATGATACTTCCGTCAGGTTTAATTGCAGTGAAAACAGCTGTATCTTCTTGAATTTGAACTTTCATAAAATGATAGGCGGATTCTGCATAAACCAGAACACCTCCGGAAGTATATGACGGAGTATAAAGAGGAGCACCGCCGCCGCCCAGCGTAAAATGATTAATTGAATCAACTATGCAATGAGCATAATAGTGATTATGCCCCCCGAAAACAGCTTTTACATGATATTGAATACATACGGGTTGTACATTATTTTGAATATCCGAATTATTATCATGTTCAGATTTTGAAACAGATTTTGCTGACCAGCCCGGCTCATGCAACAGTATAAATTTCCATTTTTTATTTGTACTTGCAAGATCGTTTTGCAGCCAGGAAAGTTGAGCTGTGCTAATCTGTGCCGGATCAAAAGTACCATTGTCATATTGATCTAAAACAGCAATGTGAACCGGTCCGTAATCAAAACTGTGATACATATCATCGCCGTCCGATGAACCGCTTGCAAAAGCGTAGGGCCAATATTTATAAAATACGCTTGCATTTCCGCTGAGGTAATTTGAATTAATATTTTCGTGATTACCTCGAACAAGAATGTAAGGTATTTTTGATTTTAATGTATTATTATTCGAATATGCCGTGTTAAAAAATTGATCTTGCCATTCACTTTCTACGTTTCCTATATTAACGCCGTCACCTGTAAACAAACAAAATGATTGGGCATTCGGATTATTATTTATTTCGGTAAGGATTCTGCCTGTAACCATGTTTTGAATTTCAGGGTGTAATTTTGTATCTCCGTATAGAAAGAAAGTGAGATTTTGGGTGTCGGAGAATGGTGCCGTAATGAAGTCCCCTGTTTTTATTGCAGTTCCTAATTCAACTTTGTAGTAATATTTTTGTTGCGGACTTAAATTCGTAAGAGTATGGGTGAATTGATGATCGTTTCCGTATTCCGAAACACTTATCGAATTTTCGCATGCTTCAGTTTCACCCCATAAAAAAGTTGAAGTTCCGCTGCCGTTTGCCTGCCACATAATTGTCATTTTGGTATTATCGTCGGGGTATAATAAATACGGTTCTTTTATTATTGATTGCGAAAAGACATAATATCCTGACATTGTTGAAAATATTAATATTAAAATTAATCTCATTTTTTTTAATTTAATAATTGATATTATTTTCTCGATTTTATAAAGTTACTATAAATATCAGAAAAATCAAAACATCAATTTAAATTTGTTTTATAATACCCATTTATAAGTTGTGATATAGCGGTTAATTATAAGTTATGATTTCGTTATAAAAAAAATCCCTGTATATAATTAATATACAGAGATTTAAAAGTGTGACCCCGGCGGGACTCGAATCCACAACCAACAGAGCCGAAATCTGTCATTCTATCCAATTGAACTACGGGGCCTTTTCGGAATGCAAAATTATAAAATTAGTTTAAATAATAATTCTTTTCGATTATTTTTTATAATCAAATAAATAATACCTGCTTTTTTTACTATTTTTGCAGACTTTATAAAATAAAATATCCGATGGAATATAACTTCAAAGAAATTGAGCAAAAACATCACGAAAATTGGCAAAAAAACAATATTTACAAAGTAAAAGAAGATAAAAGCAAATCGAAATTTTATGTCTTGGATATGTTTCCTTATCCTTCCGGTGCCGGCTTACACGTTGGGCATCCCTTGGGTTATATTGCTTCCGATATATACAGCAGATATAAAAGATTAAAAGGGTTTAATGTATTACACCCGATGGGTTTTGATGCTTTCGGACTGCCTGCCGAACAATATGCCGTTCAAACAGGACAACATCCGGCAATTACGACTGAAATTAACATAAAAAGATATAAAGAACAACTTTCTAAAATCGGTTTTTCTTACGATTGGAGTCGCGAAGTCAGAACTTCAGATCCGAATTATTATAAATGGACACAATGGACCTTTCTGAAAATGTTTCGTCATTGGTTTAATAATATTTCCCAAAAAGCGGAACCGATTGAAACTTTAATTGAAGAATTTGAAAAAAACGGAAACACTGAAGTAAATGCTGCATGCAGTGAAACTCCTCATTTTGAAGCTGCCGTATGGAACGGTATGAGTAATGATGAGAAAGAAGACATTTTGATGAACTATCGTTTGGCCTATCGTTCGAACACAAAAGTAAATTGGTGTCCTGAATTAGGGACCGTTCTTGCAAATGATGAAGTAAAAGACGGTGTTTCCGAAAGAGGCGGATATCCTGTTATCCAAAAAGATATGATGCAATGGCAATTACGTGTTACGGCTTATGCAAAACGACTTCTTAACGGACTAAATAAACTTGATTGGTCGGATTCCTTAAAAGAAATGCAACGTAATTGGATAGGACGTTCGGAAGGTGC
>JANTGL010000144.1 GCA_024762915.1 Bacteroidales bacterium
TTGAAAAATATTCCGAGAAAATCGGTACTGTTGATATTGCCCTTTTTTATTATAACAAAAAGAAACAAGAAATTCTATTTTCCGGTGCAAACCATTCTCTTTTCTATTCATATGAAAATCATTTGATTGAATATAAATCAAATGACGATCCCTTACAAGGCAAAAACGAAAATAAAAATTCAAAACGATTCTTTTCAAATAAAAAAATAAACATCAAAGAAAAAACAAGTATATTTATTTGCGCAGGCAATATGGAATGTAATGACAAAAACTCTAAAACAGGATTGAAACAAAAAAAAGAACTTATCAGTCAATTAGTTAATATCACTGATTTTAACGATGAAATAATAAAGGAAAAGTTTCAAGATTTTTTCCTGAACACACAAAAAGAGGATATTTTAATTACGGGAATAAAATTCTGACATGCTCAAGAAAAAAAGAACATATTACGGAGCCCTGGTTTTTTTAATTTTAAATTTAATTGTATTTAAAAGTGAGAGTCAGCATACTGCAACAGAAGGAAAACTTGATTTAAGCTCTTTAAATTTTAAAGACCAAAAATCTGTTCAATTAAACGGTGTTTGGGAATTTTATCCCTCAAAATTTTATCAACCGTCAGATTTCAAAAAAGGACTTGAAGAAATTCCTAAATTTGTAAGCATTCCGTCACTATGGGACAATGCACTTTTCCCCGATTCAAAAAAACCGAATATCGGTTTCGGTACATATCGATTAGAAATAAAAATTCCTGACAACATTCATATTTTTGCCTTAAGATTAAAACGCATTGAAACTTCTTACAAAATTTGGATTAATGATAAACAAATTATTGAAGTCGGGAAAATCGGAAAAAATATTAAAACTGCTGTTCCTCAACAGAAAACCATAACTAAAATATTTTCAACAGATAAAACAGATTTAGATTTAATCATACAAGTCAGTAATTTTAAACATCGAAAAGGAGGAATTGCTAATTCAATAATATTGGGTCCTGCAGAACAAATAATTAAGGAAACTAAAAAATCGCGAGGATATGAAATTTTCATTATCGGAGTTTTAATTATTATGGCTGTTTTTCATTTTGGCCTTTATATCGTAAGAAAAAAAGATTGGTCTTTGCTGTTTTTCAGCTTATTATTAATTACCGAGATTATCAGTATGTCCACAAACGGAGAAACTTTATTTACATATTATTTCCCTAATACAAATTGGCTTATTCTTAAAAGAACAGATTACATCAGTAATTTTGCACGAGTTACATTTTTTGCTTTATTCTTTTTTCACCTTTATAAACCGATTATCAACAAATATTTTGTCCTTATATTATCCGGAATCAATATTCTGTTGACATTATTTGTATTGTTTACTGATTTACATACTTTTTCATTCACTTTATTCATCTTTATAATTCTTTCGGCATTGACTTTAGTTTATGTTCTGTTCGCACAATTTAAAGTTTTGTTTGAAAAAAAAGAAGGTGCTTTAGTCCCTCTTATAGGAACTTTAGTGTTATTAATTACTGCCGTAAATGACATGTTATATGTTTCCGGATTATTTAATTCAATATATTTAGTTCCCGTCGGTTTGTTTGTATTTATTTTTTCACAATCCTATTCTTTATCTTTTAATTTCTCAAAACTTTATAAACATGAAGAAGAATTAAACAATTTAATCTCTGACATTGAAGACCTTAAAAATAATCTTCTGAATAATAAAAGTTTTGATATTTATAATTCTTTTGAGATTTTATGTCAAAACATGAATGCTGACAGAGCTATTCTGTTTACATTAAATGATAAAAATGAAACCGAGTTTAAAGCTAATTTTCCGAAAGAAGAATTCAGTAAATACCAAGAACAATATCCTCAAAGTATCCTATTCCGAACAATAGAACATAAGGAAACTGTTATTATTAATAAAACATCGACAAGCTCACACTACAATAAAGATTATTTAAAAAAATATCATGCAAATTCATCATTAACTGTTCCTTTCAAAGTTTCTGATCAAATAAAAGCCATTGCCTATTTTGAAACAAATGATAAAAAATATTCGTTTACCAAACACAGCGGGAAAGTTTTGGAAGGAATAGCAACTCAAGTTATAGGTTTAATAAATAGTTCTGATTTATTTATCGAAACAGAAAATATTAAGAAAAATCTGGAAAAAATTATTGAAGCACGAACTAAAGATGTAACAAATCAAAAAAATCTTTTAGAAAAACAAAAAAATGAAATAGAAGCTGTTAATAATCAACTTACAAATACACTTGAAGAAATACAAACTAAAAACACAATTATTACGGAAAATATTGAATCGGCCGGTTTAATTCAAGATGCACTTTTACCGGATAATAAATATCTATACTCCTTATTTGAAGATATCTTTATTTTATTCAGACCGAAAGAAATTGTCAGCGGAGATTTTTATCAAGTTAATGAAGTAAGAACAAATACGGGTGAAAAAAATATCATTTTTACACTTGCTGATTGTACGGGACACGGTGTTCCCGGTGTTTTAATTTCATTAATAGGAAATGATCTTATTAAAAATATTGTAATAAACCGAAAAATATATAAACCTTCCGATATTTTAAATCAAATACAAAAAGATATTACGGAAAAGTTAACTCAATCCGAAGAAACTAAAAAAATTAGAGACGGAATGGATATGGCCCTAATTAATTATAATCCGGCTAATTATATGCTTGAATATGCAGGAGCAAAAATTGACTTACTAATTTTACGAAACAATAAAATCACGGAAATAAAAGCTGACAGATTATCAATTAGTGCGAATCGACATGAAAAATTAAAAACCAGGAATTTTAAAAATTACAAAATTCAATTAAAAAAAGGCGATGTTCTGTATATGGCCACAGACGGATATCAAGATCAATTCGGTGGTGAAAACGACACAAAATTTATGAAGAAGAATTTCAAAGCCTTATTTGAAGAAATCGGAAATCTGCAATTTATTATTCAACGAAGTCGATTACTGAAAACCTTAAACAAATGGCAAGGTAAAAATATTCAAAATGATGATATTACCGTAATCGGAATAAAAATATAATGCCTCTGCCATGAATATAACAGTTAATAATTAAATTTAAGTCGTACAATAATTATTATACTGAAATTAGAAACTTGAAATTTAAGAAGTAATAACTTGTAAAAAAAGTATATTTATTTTTTAATTAACTAATAATAAGCTTCTTATGTTTAATATGTATGAAATCAACTGTTTAGTACTTTCTCGCTGAAATATTAAATTTCAAGTTTCAACTTAAGTATTGACATTAATACTTTTTATTATAAATTTTCGGTAAAAATATGGCAGAACTAACAGAATTTCTCATAAAATAAAAAAACCGGTTTTGAAAACCGGTTTTTTTATTTTCATAAATGAATGTTTAGTCTTCCGGAGCAATAGCTTCAACCGGGCAAACATCTGCACATGCACCGCAATCCGTACATAATTCGGGATCGATCGTGTAAAAATCTGCACCTTCCGAAATTGCTTCAACAGGACATTCGTCAATACAAGCACCACATGCGGTACATTCATCAGGATTAATGTAATAAGCCATAATTTTAAATTTAAATTGTCAAAATATAATTTTTCGCAAATGTTATAATAATTTTTTATTTTTCAAACCGAAACCGAAATATTTTATTATTTATAATCATTCAAAATTTGAACTGCTTTTTGCAAATCATCATCGATTACTCGTATAATCGGATAATATCCGATATTATCAATAATGTTTCTGGCAATATAAGCTTTCAGACGAGTATTAATAACATGTTTCGAAAACCGTAAATCTTGTTGATTTTTTTTAATATGATTACCGTCTGCATATTTTATAAATGCTTTTAAAACATTATTTTTTTCAAGATAGGTATTAATCTTATCATACGTTTTTAATGCTGACAATTCTTTTCTGTGTTCATCCGCATATGTTAACGCAAACCTGTATATTAATCCTTTTGCCGTGAGAGTTCTGTAATATGAAGTATAAGCCGTTGTGTCGACAGCAACAAAATAATCAGGCATAATACCGCCGCCGCCGTACACAACTTTTCCGCCCGGCGTGGCATATTTTAAACTGTCAGGGAACTTTGTACTGTCTGCCGAAGAAAATTCTCCGTCATACGCTCTGTGATAAATATCCGCATAATATTCTTCGTAACCGTCTTTATAGGATTTTTGAATGCATCTTCCTACAGGCGTATAGTATCTTGCCGTAGTAATTCGTACGCCCGAATGATCTTTAAAATCAAATTCTTCTTGAACCAGTCCTTTTCCGAAAGATCGTCTTCCGATGATTACGCCTCTGTCGTTATCTTGTACGGCACCCGAAACAATCTCGCTTGCCGAAGCTGTCCAAGAATTTATTAAAATTGCCAGTTTTACATCAATCATTGAATGGTTATCCGTTGATTTATAATCGGTTCGTTTTCGATAAGCACCTTTTGTAAAAACAATCATTTTACCGGCAGGAAGAAATTCATCCGCAATACTTACGGCTTCTCCTAAATAACCGCCTCCGTTATCACGGAGGTCCATGACCAATTTTGTCATTCCTTTTTGTCTTAACTTTTCAGCCGCTTTCATAAATTCATCATAGGTAGTTCCTGCAAATCTGCTTATTTTTATATATCCCGTATTTTTATTCAACATATAGGACACATCCACACTGTACAAAGGAATTTTATCCCTGGTAATTTCAAAAGGAATCAAATCATTTATTCCTTTTCTTTTAACACCAATTTTAACTTTTGTTCCTGCCTTCCCTTTTAAAAGCTTCATAACTCCGTCATTGGAAATCCCGATTCCGGCAATTAAAGAATCATTAACGGTAACAATTCGATCACCTGCTAAGACTCCGATTTTCTCTGAAGGACCGCCGGAAATGGTATTTATAATCATTACCGTATCATTTTGAATATTAAATTGAACCCCGATACCGTCAAAATTTCCGTCCAGACTTTCATGAGCTTCATTATTTGCTTTAGGCGGCAGATAAGATGTATGCGGATCTAAATTTTCAAGTATTTGCGGTATGGCAATTTCCGTTAAACTGTCAACAGAAATTTTTTCTACATAATTGGTATGAATTAATTGTATAATAGCATTGATTTTATCGTTATAAGAAGCTTCCGTTGATGAAGTAAAATTAAAATTTACGGTTTTTTGCGGGAACAAATTGCGACCGATAAACATCCCCGCTACCAAGACCAAAGCAATTATAATCGGAGTGTATATTGCTTTTTTTGAATTTTTATATTCCATTCTAAGAGTTAAAAAATTAATAGATTAAATTTTAAATTATTTGTTGTTAATTTTCAGATTAACAAGTTCGATACCTGCTCTTTCAAGTATCTCAAGACCGTCGGTTATTCTGTATTTTTCATCAAAAATAACACGTTTTATTCCGGCTTGGATGATTAATTTAGAACATTCCATGCACGGAGAAGTTGTAACATAAAGTGTTGAACCCTTACTGCTGTTATGCGATTTAGCCACTTTTGTAATGGCATTTGCCTCAGCATGAAGCACATAGGGCTTTGTAATATTATTATCCTCTTCACAAATATTCTCAAACCCTTCCGGTGTTCCGTTATAGCCGTCTGAGATAATCATCTTATCTTTAACGATTACGGCACCGACTTTTCGCCTTTTACAATACGAATTTTCAGCCCAAATATGAGCCATTCTTAAATAGCGTTCGTCTAATTTATATTGTTTGTCTGTTTTCATTTTTAAAATTATTAAAGCATTTCTTTCACCGTCTTCAAAATTCCTTCGGTATCATAACCGCAAATATGATACAGTTCTCTTTGGGTTCCGTGTTCTATAAATTCGTCGGGTATACCGAGTCGATTTACTTTTGAAGTATAATTATTCGTATTTTTAAATTCGATAACGGCACTCCCGAAACCGCCTTGAATAACACCATCTTCCAGAGTAATTATACGATCAAACTTTTGGAAAATTTGATGCAATAATTTTTCATCGAGCGGCTTTACAAAACGCATATCATAATGTGCAACACTGATATTTTCTTTTTCAAAATCATCTTTCAATTCCGATACTAAATTTCCGATTGCACCGATACTTAGAATTGCAATATCATCACCTTCTTTTATGATGCGACCGGTTCCGATTTCAATTTCTTTCATTTCGGTTTTCCAATTCGGCATAACTCCCCTGCCCCGCGGGTATCGAATTGAAAACGGTCCTTTATTCGGAAGCTGTGCCGTATACATTAAATTTCGTAATTCCGATTCGTCCATGGGTGCCGAAACAGTCATATTAGGAAGAATTCGCATATATGCCAAATCAAAAACACCGTGATGTGTTGCTCCGTCGTCACCGACTAAGCCTCCTCTGTCTAAACAAAATACGACATTCAATTTCTGCAAAGCTACATCGTGAATAACCTGATCATAAGCCCTTTGCATAAAAGTTGAATAAACATTGCAAAAGGGTAACATTCCGTCAACGGCAAGTCCTGCAGAAAAAGTTACGGCATGTTGTTCGGCTATTCCGACATCAAAAGCTCTTTCGGGCATGGCTTTCATCATAATTTTCAATGAAGAACCGGAAGGCATTGCCGGGGTTATTCCTAAAATTTTATCATTTTTTTCTGCTAATTCAACAATCGTATGTCCGAACACATCTTGAAATTTAGGAGGTATCGGTTTATCCGATTTAACAGAAATTCGCTCTCCGGTTTGTTTATCAAATTTGCCGGGCGCATGCCATGTTGTTTGATCTTTTTCCGCAGCATCAAAACCTTTTCCTTTTTTTGTTAAA
>JANTGL010000145.1 GCA_024762915.1 Bacteroidales bacterium
CGGTTTAAGAAATAAAATAAAAAATACGCTCCGTCAAACAGGTGCCGGAGATAATCAAACCAGTGACGGGATGGATATGTCAATCATCATGATTAATACCGATACTTCGATGATGCAATATGCCGGAGCTTATAATCCTTTGTATATTGTTAGAAAGAACAAACTTACCGAGGTTCAGGCAGATAAAATGCCCGTGGGTGTCTATGTAAAAGACAATCAAAATTTTACAAACAAACGTGCACAACTTCAAAAAGATGACATTTTATACATGTTCTCCGACGGTTATTACGATCAATTCGGTGAAGCATCAGGCAGAAAATTTATGAAAAAACGTTTCCGTGAATTTTTGGAAGAAATTTCCGTAAAACCCATGAAGGAACAAAAAGAAATTTTGGATAAAACATTTTCGGAATGGAAAGGACAAACCGAACAATCGGATGATGTTTTAGTTGCAGGTATTAAAATATAAATTATAAATATAGTCTTTTGTAAACGCTTCAAATGTATTTTTGAGGCGTTTTTTATTTTATTAATCCCTCTGCATGTCCTTTTTTATTAATCCCCGTAATTTGAAAACTTGCAATTTTATTAATCGAATTTTCATCAAACGGAACTTCAACTTTAATGTAATTATCGGTAAATCCGAACATGGAATTGCCGTGTTTTGCTCCTTCGAATAAAACTTTATGCCTTGTACCGATAAAGCGTTTATAAAATGCCAGGTGTTTTTTATCGGAAAGTTGATGTAATTTTTCACTCCTGCGTTTTATTTCCTTAGCGGAAACTTTTCCGGGCATCAGTTCTGCCGGCGTTCCGGGACGAACCGAATACGAAAAAACATGCAGAAAAGAGATTTTTAAACTCTCAAGAAATTGATAAGTATCATTAAAATCCTTATCGGTTTCACCGGGAAAACCTACAATAACATCAATACCCAAAAATGCATCGGGAATAAGCGCATTAATTGTTTCAATTTTTGAACGAAACAAATCAGTATTGTATCGACGTTTCATCAATTTCAAAATCTTATCGCTGCCCGATTGAAGCGGAATATGAAAATGCGGTAGAAATTTTTCAGATTGTGCCGTAAATTCAATAATCTCATCCGTTATTAAATTCGGTTCAACAGATGAAATTCTGTAACGTTCGATGCCATCGACTTTGTCTAAAGCTTTTACTAAATCATAAAAATTTTCATCGCTTCCTTTTCCGAAATCGCCGATATTGACACCCGTTAAAATAATTTCTTTAAAGCCCTTTTCGGCAATTTCTTTTGCTTGATTTACAATTTGGGCAATACTTCCGCTTCTGCTTTTTCCTCTGACGCTCGGAATGGTGCAATAGGTACAGGGATAATCGCATCCGTCCTGAACTTTTACAAACGAACGCGTTCGGTCGCCGGAAGAATAAGCCGCATCAAACTGTTCGATTTCAGATGTTTCGCAAGAATAAATCGCCGGAGTATCTTTTTTTTCAAAATTATCAATGTGTTTGAACAGATTAAATTTTTCATTCATTCCGAGTACGATATCTACTCCCGGAATTTCGGCAATTTTTTCCGCTTCGGCTTGTGCGTAGCATCCGGTAACGGCAATAAATGCACCGGGCGAAGTTTTTTTTGCTTTTTTAATGGCTTGTCGGCATTTTTTATCGGCAATTCCGGTTACGGTGCAAGTATTAATAACGACAACTTCGGCATCTTCTCCGAAATTTACTCTTTGAAAACCTTTTTCGGAAAATTCCCTTGCGATAGTTGACGTTTCGGAGAAATTTAATTTACATCCTAATGTATGAAATGAGACTTTTTTTTGCACTGTATAAAATTTCGTGCAAACTTATGAATTTTTATGAATTTTTAAATAAAAAAAGTCTGCCGAAAACAGCAGACTTTCCATTTTATAAAAATACTTTTTTATTTTTTACATTCAAGATCAACTCCGTCACAATCTTGATCTATACCGTCACCACAGATTTCAGTAGCACCGGGGTTAATCGAAGGATCATAATCATCACAATCGCCGCCACAAACAGTATAACCGTCACCATCCATATCACTATCAACATCTTCATCAATGGTACCGTCACAATCATTATCAATACCGTCACATAATTCGGGCGCACCCGGATATATTGATGGATCCAAGGGATTGCAATCATCAATATCCAAAGATCCGTCATTGTCATCATCCGTATCAACACAATCGGCAATACCATCACCGTCTGTATCCGTAAAACCTTCATCAATTCTACCATCACAATCATTATCAAATCCGTCACAAACTTCAACAGTAGGTGGCGGAACATTCGGATTTGTATCATCACAATCTGAATTATTTTCAACATATCCTGTAGGCAAACTACACGCTAATATTGTACTATAAGGATTTCCGTATCCGTCACCGTCAGAATCTTCATAATAAACAGTCCCGTCAATCGGATTATCATCTATTTGCCCATTACAATTATTATCAACCCCATCACAAACCTCATCTGCATCAGGATTTATGTCAGGATTATAAGGTTCACAATCTACATTATTTAAAGTGCCGTCTCCGTCAATATCATCATCACATACATCCCCAATACCGTCTCCGTCAAGATCTGCTTGGTCAGCATTAGGTGTATACGGACAATTATCTTCAGAATCAATTACACCATCGTCATCAATATCAATCGATTCATCAATTTCTCCGTTACAATTATCATCAATTCCGTTATCTGCAATTTCATCAACAGCCGGATTTACATTCGGATTATCGTCATCACAATCACCGGAATTTGTAACAAATCCTTCCGGTTGTGAGCAAGCCATTATCATACTGTCTGATGTTCCGTATCCGTCAAGATCATAATCTAAATAGTAAACTGTTCCGCCTAACACATTTTCTCCCATATCAATATAACCGTCACAATTATCATCTTCTCCGTTACATACCTCAGGTTGAGGTGTTGAAGCATCACAAACCCAACCGTTTTCGCCCATACATGTAGATACACCCACACAGGTACCGTATGCATTCGTATTTTCGCAAGAAACGGGATCAAGACCGTCGTCAATTCCTCCGTCACAATTATTATCTGTTCCGTCACATATTTCTTCTGCTGCCGGATTTATATTTTGATTATTATCATTACAATCATCTGAATTTGTAACATATCCTTCAGGTTGAGAACAGGATTCAACAGTATTCCCGGCATCGCCGTATCCGTCATTATCTGTATCGGCATAATAAGTAATAAAGGTTAATCCTTCATCAATATTTCCGTCACAATTATCATCAATTCCGTTACATATTTCAGTTGCATCGGGATTTATATTCGGATTATCGTCATTACAATCATCTGAATTTGTAACATATCCTTCAGGTTGAGAACAAGAAAAAACCACGTTAAATTGATTACCGTAATTATCTCCGTCAATATCCGCATAATAATATGAAAACATATCGCAAATATTATTTGCATTAACGGAATTTGCATGAATGGCATACGGAACACTTAATAATTGACTGCTTCCGATAACTTCATAGGTTGTTCCGCCGGTTACATCAATTGCGGTTTCAATGAAGTAAGGTCCGTTTTCCCAATTAATATCAGAAATTGAATTAATTTGATTCTCACCGGTTCCTATTTCCAAATTAATTAAACCAAAAGCATTGGTTGTTTCGGAAAATGTTTCTTGGTAAACCATCGTCCCGGAAGTACTGCCTTGTAAAACGGAAATTTGTACTCCGACCGATTGATCTGACAGAACAGTGCCGTCTGTACCCCTGACAACAGCCTGATATTTAAAACTTTGAGGCGATTGAGCAAATACATTTAAATTAAGTAAAATAATAACTGAAAGGTAAAATAATTTTTTCATACTATTGAGTTTTTTAGATTTTGATTATTTTCAAAATTTAGTAAGAAATGAAAAAGAACGGAATAAGAATAACTATTTTTTTCATATAAATTTAAGATATTTAAAAAACAAAATATAAAAAAAATATTTTATTCCGAGAAACAATTTTGATGACTACGATAAAGAAAATCTTATATCCCAACCTTGTAAGTTAAGGTTTATTATGAAATAATTCCTGCCTCTTTTTTATTCGTTCACGTCTTTTGCGTTCCCGTTCTTTTCGCCGTTTTATTTTCTTAAAAACATTTTGCTTAATAAAAACATATCTGACCGAAACGCCTGTTTGACTGTACCATGAATTTTCACCTCCGCTGAAATTAAAAGCCGGTTTGTAATCGTAAGAAATAACAAAACGTGCGATTGTAAATTCTGCACCGGCAATTACCGTCATTCCGTAGGGTGATTGATAAGTTGCCGTATTGTCGGTAACAAAACCTTTATGAAAGCCGGCACCAAGGTATACATTTAATCGTTTTGTTATGAGAGGGAAATGATGTTCAACTAATCCTGTAAGCATTAATTCTTCACGTACCAAACTTGATTGAAAAATACCTTCTGCCGTTGTATGTTTTAATAAACGTTGTTGAAAAGTTAAGCCCCAATCGGTTCCTAATCTTGCACCGCCGGCGGTAAAATAGGATTGTGAAAAAGAAAATAAACTAATTCCGACACTAAAAATTAAAAAAACGGTTTTCTTCATAAAATATTAAACGCTATAAAAGCAGAAATCTTATTTAGGCTGTTCAATATAATAATACAAAACTATAAATACCAATTCCCATAACGAAATCAGCTTACAAATTAGTTTCCGTCGTTCATTATTTAGTTTCCGTCTGTTGCAAATTTGTTTCCGCATGCTACAAATTTATTTCCGTCGTTCACTAATTAGTTTCCGCCGGTTACTATTCTTCTTCCGTATATTATTTATTAGTTTCCTCCGTTCACTTTTTGGTTTCCGCATGTTAAAAATTAGCTTCCGCCGGTCACTTTTTAGTTTCCGTATGTTACAAATTATCTTCCGTCGTTCACTATTCGTTTTCCGCCGGTTACAAATAGGTTTCCGGCATTCATTATTTTATTTAGCTCATTCACTATTTTTTCTCGAATATATTCAAATAAAGTACGAAATGTTTTATTTTTATTTCTGATATTTAATATCGGTTCCCGGAAGTTATTGTAGAATTTGGTTTTAAAATCGGAATACAATATTGAAATTTTTAATCTGTCAGTGTGGGAATCAACGTTAAAGTCCAAACGATTGAACCGGTTTGAACGGTGGTACCGCAAACAGAACCGACAACTGCATCATTTAAATTAAATGATAAATCGGAATCGGGTGATTCTGTATTGTTTGTTTCTTGGACTAATACCCAATTACCGGAATCATCTTTAGCATAAATTTTTGTAATATCATTTACTACTGATACAACAGCATCAATTTCAATATTTTCGTTACTCCCGTCTTCAAACTGTCCTTTAGGAGACATATTCCATTGTCCGCTTCTTACAATTTTACTGTCGTCACTCATTAAAGTTTCTCCTGAATATGTAACGGTTCCGCTTTCAACGGTTATCAGAGCATCTTTATTTACCGTGACATCCATTGATTCGCTGACGGACCATTCCGGATATGTATTGGTATAATCCAAACGTAATGTTCCTTCAAAATTGTTTGTAAGAGTTTGTTTTTTGCAACTGACCAGAATTGTACAAAATAATGTAAGTAAAAGCAATGATTTGAAATTTTTCATGATTTTATGTTTTTAGTTAACAGAATATCACAAAATTAATGCATCTTACTTGTAATTTTTTCACCCGAAAGGGTGATTTTTACCTTATCTTGATTTTTATTATTAAACAGACAATGATATATGTTTAACCCGAATTATTCACCACAAATACAAATTTTGACAAATAATTGTTTGATATTTAAAACATTAAGCATGTCTTATTGAGATTTATTTTACCCCAAATTTGGGCTATTGTTTAAATTTTGAACAAGCATCTACTTCGTTGCTAACTTTTTGTAATACATTTGTATAACTTAAAAAGTCAGACGCCTCGTATCTGCATGCTCAAAATTTATGACTAATTTGGGTTAATTTATTCCCTTGAAAATATTTTTATAAATAAGTATCGCGGTTTGTGTTTTAATGATTTGAGGATGTAATTAGTTTCTGTCCATAAAGTCAGCAATTTCATTATTTTGAAACGGTTTATTTTTGGTTGTATTTTAGATATGAGATTTGAGACGCGAGTATTTAGATTCTATTTTTCTGGTATTCAACTAATTACAGAAGATGTATTTCTCACATCTCATGTCTCATATCTTAAAAAGTAAATTAGATAAAATATATTGAAATATCTAAGAAAAACTTACTTTATAGACAAACTCTAATTATATAAAAAATCAGATCTTATTATTGATACCTGAAATAACAATCACAATCAGGATAATTCACGTCTCCGTTAATCGTTTCCAAATAGGCAATAAGGGTTTCGGCAGCCGTTAAACTCTGAACCTCTCCCGAAGGCGGAAAATACGTATCAAAAACAGCAGGAATATAATCATTTATTCCGATTGTAAGATTGGTGTTATCAGGAATAATATTTCCGAGTGTATCTCTTATTTCTACAGTACTGCCGACTTGCTCAATTTGAATTCCGGAATAATACATTCCTTGATTTGAACCGATTAAAAAGTTTTTTATTTCGGCAACACTCATGGTGTAAATAAGCGTACCGTTGTTAAAAGGAGAAATCGAATAAATTTCTCGTTTTGTAATGTTTCCTTCATCCAAACCGGCACGAACGCCTCCGGTGTTTTGAAATGCAAGGTCAACATTCAGATATTCCCTGAAAGCATCGGTATAAAAACAGCCGA
>JANTGL010000146.1 GCA_024762915.1 Bacteroidales bacterium
GATCAGGTTTTTGCTCATATTAAATGGGAAGAATGGATTAAAGATAATATGAATACAGAAATTGAATTCCCGATTATTGCAGATACGGGAGCCGTTGCCGAACAACTCGGATTAATTCATCCCGGGAAAGGTACGAATACGGTAAGAGCCGTCTTCATCGTTGATGACAAAGGAAAAATCAGAATTATTTTCTATTATCCGCAAGAACTCGGACGTAATATGGATGAAATATTAAGATCTGTTGAAGGAATGCAAGTATCTGATAAAAAAGGTGTTGCAATGCCGGCAAACTGGCCGAATAATGAAATTTTAAAAGACAGAGTTATTGTTCCGCCCGCAACCAGCACGGAAATGGCAAAAGATCGTCTTCAAAAAGCGAAAGACGGCGAACATGAATGTTATGATTGGTGGTTATGCCATAAAAAACTCTAATTTTATTAACATTTCAAAACAAACAAGGGTTAAAATTAACCCTTGTTTTTACCCTTTTTACATTTCCCCCAAAAAACTCTTATGATAAAAGCCATCATTGACTTTAGCATAAAGTATAAAATTATCATTATACTTTTCACGGTAACCGTTACGGGTATCGGATTATTTTCACTTTCTAAAATACCTGTAGGTGCTGTTCCGGATATTACGAATAATCAAGTTCAGGTCATTACGGTTTCAACAAATTTATCAACACAAGATATTGAACAATTTATAACTTCTCCGATAGAAATTGAAATGGCTAACTTGCCTGGTGTTCAAGAAATTAGATCTGTATCAAAATTTGGTTTGTCGGTAGTAACAATTGTTTTTGACGAAAGTATGGGAACCTATCTGCCAAGGCAACTTATTGAAGAAAAAATAAAAACTGCAAAAGAAAACATTCCTAAAGGTTTCGGTACTCCGACGCTCGGCCCGATAACAACCGGTTTAGGAGAAATATATCAATACACTTTAGACGTAAAACCCGGATATGAAGATAAATACGATGCCCGGAAGCTCAGAACCATTCAAGATTGGGTAGTCCGCAGAAATCTCTCCGGAATACCCGGTGTAGTTGAAATAAACTCTTGGGGTGGTTTTTTAAAGCAATTTGAAGTTTCCGTAAATCCGCAAAAATTAATGAATTACAATGTTTCTTTAACGGAAGTTTTTGATGCACTCGAAAACAATAATTCCATTGCCGGAGGTGCATATATTGAAAAAGGCAACAGAAGTTTTTTTATCAGAGGAAACGGTTTACTGAAAAATATTGAAGACATCAAATTGATAGTCGTAAAAATAAATAAAGGTAAACCGGTTTTGATAAAAGACATCGCAGAAGTAAAAACCGGATATGCAAACAGGTTCGGAGCAATAACGGCAAACGGAGAAGGCGAAAAAGTTCTCGGGCAAATTATGATGCTGAAAGATGCTAATTCGAAAGATGTAATTAATGCCGTTCATAAAAAAATTGCAGAACTTCAAAAAATATTACCCGAAGGTGTATACATTAATCCGATTTTAGACCGAAGCGAATTACTCACAAAAACGAGTTTCACCATTGCAGAAAATCTTATTCTCGGAAGCATCATCGTAATACTTGTTGTTATGCTCTTACTCGGTGATGTCCGTTCTGCTCTTATAATTGCATCAATTATTCCTTTGTCTTTGCTGTTCACGATATCTATGATGTATATTTTCGGAATTGACGCTAATCTTATGAGCCTCGGAGCATTAGACTTCGGGATTATTATTGACGGTGCCGTAATTTTGGTTGAATACATTATGTTCAGTCTAATTCTGAAACGAGAAAAAATATTAAACTCACCAAAAACAGAAAGAAGTAAATTATACGATAAAATAACGGCTGAAGGTGCAAATAAAATGATGAGTTCGGCAGTTTTCGGTCAAGTTATTATTCTTATCATTCTTATCCCCATTTTATCACTCACAGGTGTCGAAGGTAAAATGTTTCGACCGATGGCACTTACTTTCAGTTTTGCAATTATCGGTGCAATGATATTCGGTTTTACATGGCTGCCTGTGGCATCTTCTCTATTCCTTAAACCTAAAAAACTTTCTGAAAGAAATCCTTCCGTAATTTTAATGAATATCCTGACAAAAACATACAAACCGGTTTTAAAATGGTCATACAAACATAAAAAAATCGTTTTAGGTATGGCATTGGCATCATTAATTTTTACAGGAATTATATTTTCTCGAATGGGGGGCGAATTTATACCGACACTTGATGAAGGAGATTTTGTAATTCAACCGGTTTTAAAAACAGGAACTTCTTTAACGGAAACCGTTAATACAATGACCGAAATGGAAAAAGAACTTTTGAATAAATTTCCGGAAATTGACCAAATTGTTTGTCGTATAGGAGCGGCTGAGGTACCTACCGACCCGATGTCTATGGAAGAAGTGGATATGATTATTCGACTTAATCCTAAAAACGAATGGATTAATGCCGAAAGCAAAGAAGAACTTGCCGACAAAATTAAGGAAACTCTTTCCGTTTTTCCCGGAATAGAATATGAATTTACACAACCCATCGAAATGCGTTTTAATGAGCTTATTACCGGAGTTCGTGCAGATATTGCGGTTAAAATTTACGGCGAAGACTTGGATTACCTTAACAAAAAAGCGGATGAGATAAAAAAGCTTATTGAAGATGTACCCGGTGCGGCAGATATAATCATCGAAAAAACAGCCGGTCTTCCGCAAATAGGCATAAGCTACAAAAGCGAAAAAATGGCACGCTTCGGATTGAATGTCAAAGAAATAAACAATACACTGACAACGGCTTTCGGGGGAACTATTGCCGGAAGTGTTTTTGAAGGTGAAAAACGGTTTGATTTAGTTTTACGATACAATAATTCGTTCCGCAAAGATATTGAAAACATACGAAATTTGCCTTTAAGAACATCCGATGATAAACTTGTCCCTCTCAATGAAATTGCAAATGTCTTTTACACATACGGTCCGGCAAAAATATCACGCGATAATACGCACCGCAGAATGGTCGTAAGTATAAATGTCAGAAATCGTGATTTGCAATCCGTCGTAGAAGATATACAAGCAAAAATTGACAAAAATGTTAAATTCAAATCAGGTTATTATGTAGCTTACGGAGGTCAGTTTGAAAATCTTCAAAATGCAACACGCCGTTTATTAATTGTTGTTCCGATTGCATTACTGTTAATATTTATTTTTCTGCATTTTGCTTTTAAATCGATAAAAGATGTGCTGCTTATTTATACGGCTGTCCCCTTATCAGCTGTCGGAGGCGTCACATTTTTATGGATAAGAGGCATGCCGTTCAGTGTATCGGCCGGTATCGGGTTTATTGCTCTGTTCGGTATTGCAGTGCTTAACGGAATTGTTCTTCTTGAACATTTCAAAGAACTTAAAAAAGAGGGTAAATACACTACGAGAGAATTAATTTTCAAAGGAACACAAGATCGATTAAGGGCTGTACTTTTAACGGCTTCTGCAGCTGCATTGGGTTTTTTGCCGATGGCAATATCATCATCTGCAGGTGCGGAAGTTCAAAGACCGCTCGCTACGGTAGTAATCGGCGGACTTGTAACATCTACATTGCTGACAATGATTGCATTACCTTTACTTTATGCCATTTTCGAAAATCCTGAAAAATTAAAAAATAAAATGAAATTCAAAAAAATATTTTTATTTATCGGATTATTTTTAATCGTACCGATAATTTCACAAGCTCAAACACAAGAAAAAAATATCAGTTTGGAAGATGCTCTTGAATTAGCTCTCAAAAATAATCCCGAAATAAAACAATCAAAGTTAAAAATTGAAAAAGAAGAAGCACTTATCCGTTCTGCATTTGATTTAGAAAAAGCGAATTTGTATTACGAATACGATGAAAATAACATAGCTGAAAACGGACATCCGCTTAACATATTCGGGATTGAGCAAAATTTTCAATTCCCGACAGTTTATTTTGCCGAAAAAAATTCAAAAAAGATACAAAAGCAAATAGTTGAAACACAAAACGAAATAATTATTACTAAAATTAAAAAAGATGTTTCACTTCTGTATTACAAAATAATATGGCTTGAAAACAGAAAAAATTTAATTCTGAAAATTGACAGTTTATATAAAGGTTTTATTAATGCGGCAGAATTAAAATACAAAACCGGAGAAACAAATTCTTTATCGTTTCTTAATGCAAAAGCAAAAGCCGATATGCTGAATATTCAGAAAAATAATATTGAAAAAGATATTGCATCAGCTTATAAAGAAATGAAAAACGTGTTACAAATCGATTTTGACATCAGGTTTCCGGAAAGGGAATTTACGGCACCTTTACTCGAATTGTCAAATAAAAATTCTGAATTATATCTCAGATTATCGGATAAAAATTACGACTTAAAAAAATCAAAACTAAAAACTCAAAAACAAAACCTATTACCGACATTTACCTTAGGTGTTTTTAACGGAAACAATTCCTTCCCAAATTCTCAGAACTATACGGGTTACGGAGCAGGCATAGGTATTCCTCTTTTTTTTGGTGCACAAAAAGCAAAAATAAAAGCGGCTGAAATAGATTTAAACATTTCGGAAGAAGCAAAACAAATGTATCGAATAAAATCCGAAAATACATTATCTGCATTGAAAACTGAAATTTTAAAACTGAAATCAAAAATAACTTATTATGAAAATACAGGCAAAAAACTTTCTTCTGAAATTTTGAAAGTTGCAAATCTGAGCTATCAAAACGGAGAAATTGATTATTTCAAATTCATAATCAGCACAGAAAATGCACTTTTTATTAAATTCGAATATCTCGATAATTTAAAAAAATACACAGATGCCGTTATAGAATTTAATTATTTAACTTTATAAATCACTAACAATGTACAACATAAAAATTTTCACTATCATATTTACGGCACTTATTATTTTTGAAAGTTGCTCAGAAAAGAAAGAAGAAAGTCAGGAAAAAAATGCCGTTGAACAAAAAAATAATTTTATTGTCGTAAGCAAAAAACAATTTGAAAAATCGGAAATGCAAACCGGAAAAATAAGTAAAGAAACGTTTAAAGAAACCATTCGAACAACCGGAAAAATAATTGTAAGTCCTAAAGGAAAAGCACTTATCAACCCATTATTTTCCGGAATAATAAATAATGTATTCGTTTCTCCCGGACAAAAAGTTGTAAAAGGACAAAAATTATGTTCCGTTACAAGTATTGAAATTATTTCATTACAACAAGAATTCTCGGAAGTTGCTAATAAACTGAACAAATTAAAACATAACTATTTAAGAAAAAAATCACTGCACGAAAACAAAGTATTATCCGATAAAGAATTTGAAACTGCAAAAAGTGACTATTTCGGAACTCTGGGAACATACAACGGGCTGAAACAAAAAATCGTAATGATGAAACTTAATCCCGATAATATTATTAAAGGAAATATATACTCCGAAATTTACTTAAGAGCACCTTTCTCAGGATATATCACCGTACATAACTGTCTTAAAGGAATGTCTGTGAGCCCCGGAGACAACTTAATAAAAATCATTAATTTAAATACATTACAATTAGAATTTTATGTATTTGAAAAAGATCTTCCTAAAATAAAATCAGGTTCGGAATTGTATGCATTCACACCCGATAATGAAGCTTTAAAATACAAAGCTAAGATCACGGAAACAGGAAAAACTGTTAATCCTGACACTAAAACCGTAACGTGTTATGCCTCTTTTAAAATGAACGATACAAAATATCCTGCCGAAAATATGTATATGAACGTAGATATAACTTCATCAGAATTTAAAAAATATGCACTGCCGGAAAATACAATTGTTTATTCCGAAACAGAAAGTTATGTTTTACAATTGGCAAAAGAAGATAAGAAAAATTATTATTTCAAAAAAAAAGACATAAAAGTCGAACAAACATACAACGGCTATACAGCTGTTTCTATAAGTGACACACTTAATCAGTACCTTATAAAGGGAGCTTATAATTTAAGTACGGAATAATATTACTTTATTGCAAACAAATAAAAATCTTGTCTCATTGAATTGAGGCAAGATTTTTATTATGGTGAAATTTTCTAATTTTGTAAAATGACATTCAAAATTTCGGACATATTTAATATTAAAAATGAAAACGATTTTAACAAACTTGCTTTAAAAGTTTTTGAATTTCAATCCGAAAACAATCCGGTTTACAAAGAATACATCCGTAACTTAAAAGTTGATTTAAAAACCATTAAATACTATACTGAACTTCCGTTTTTACCGATTGATTTTTTTAAAACGCACAACGTTATTTCAATAAACAAAAAACCTGAAACAATTTTTCGAAGCAGCGGAACAAGCGGAATGACAAGAAGCGAACATCACATTGCGGATTTGTCCGTTTATGAAAAAAGTTTTCTGCAAACGTTTAATCTTTTTTACGGTAAACCGGAAGACTATATTTTTCTTGCATTGCTTCCTTCCTACTCCGAGCAAGGCAGTTCATCTCTCATTTATATGGTTGAAAAACTGATGCAATATTCCGGCAATCCGGACAACGGATTTTATCTTTACAATCATTCCGAACTAGCCGATAAATTGACAAAACTTGAAAAACAAAACAAAAAAACAATTCTTTTCGGTGTCAGTTATGCCCTTTTGGATTTTTTCGAAAAATATCAACCGACATTAAAATACACCACAATCATTGAAACCGGCGGAATGAAAGGTCGAAAAAAAGAACT
>JANTGL010000147.1 GCA_024762915.1 Bacteroidales bacterium
AGTTATTAATAATTCAGAGAATTAAAAAAGGAATACATAATTAATACATTTTATTAATTTGTAATATATTGTTTACATTTATTATAATTATTTATATTTATTTCTAATATTTAACAAATTATTTTAAATATATTTGTTTTTTAAAATAATAATTATGTTTTTTGTAAACTAAACTTTAAAATTAAGAAAATGTCAACAATTCGATTTAATGCCCTTGAAGAATTAAATAACAGACCTGTTCCGGAAGTTGTATTTCCTTCTGAAAAGATTTCTGATTATTTCGCTTCCGATGTGTTTGATTTACCAAAGATGCAAAAATATCTTTCAAAAGAGGCCTATACAAATGTGATAAATTCCATTGAAACCGGAGTAAAAATTAATCGAAAAACAGCCGATCAAATTGCTTCCGGAATGAAAGAATGGGCTACCGGAAAAGGAGCAACACATTACACACATTGGTTTCACCCTTTAACCGGAAATACTGCCGAAAAACACGATGCGTTCATCAGTATCGACCAAAACGGAAACTCTTTTGAAACTTTCGACGGTGAATTACTCGTTCAGCAAGAACCCGATGCATCCAGTTTTCCGCACGGCGGCTTGCGAAACACTTTTGAAGCGAGAGGTTACACGGCTTGGGATCCGACTTCTCCGGCTTTTATCGTAGATAAAACACTGTGTATTCCTACTATTTTTGTTTCATATACCGGTGAGGCATTGGATTATAAAACGCCTCTGTTAAAATCACTGAATATTCTTGATACAGCAGCAACCGATGTATGTAAATACTTTGATAAAAGTGTTAGTAAAGTTATTGCAACTTTGGGTTGGGAACAAGAATATTTTTTGGTTGATGAAGCTCTTTTTAAAGCAAGACCGGATTTAGTCCTTACCGGAAGGACACTGATGGGGCATGCTTCCGCAAAAGATCAACAACTCAGCGATCATTATTTCAGTTCGATACCCGAACGGGTTTTAGCTTATATGAAAGAATTTGAAATTGAAGCACACAAACTGGGAATTCCGATAAAAACTCGACATAATGAAGTGGCTCCCAATCAATTTGAATGTGCTCCTATTTTTGAAGAAGCCAATTTGGCAAATGACCACAATCAACTGTTAATGAAAATAATGCGAAAAGTTGCAAAGAAACATCGTTTTAAAGTTTTGTTTCATGAGAAACCTTTTGCGGGTATAAACGGTTCGGGGAAACATAATAATTGGTCTTTGGCTACCGATACCGGAGTTAATCTTTTAAAACCCGGAAATACGCCTAAAAGTAACCTTCTGTTTTTAACTTTTTTGGTAAATATTATAACAGCCGTAAAAAAACACAGCGATTTGCTTCGAGCAACGATTATGTCTGCCGGAAACCAACATCGACTGGGAGCCAATGAAGCACCGCCGGCAATTATTTCTGTTTTTCTCGGGAGTAAATTAGATGACATGCTGAATAAAATTGAGCAAAAAGTTCCTGAAAAGAAAAAATCGCAAGATATTTCTCAAAATTTAAAACTGGATATTGCAAAAATACCGGAAATTTTACTTGATAATACCGACAGAAATCGAACATCACCGTTTGCCTTTACGGGAAATCGTTTTGAATTCAGAGCCGTCGGGTCCAACGAAAACAATGCAGGTCCGTTGCTTGCATTAAACACGGCACTTGCCGATCAACTCATTCAATTTAAAAAAGAAGTTGATGCATTAATCAATGAAGGTATTAAAAAAGATGATGCCGTTTTAAGAATCCTCAGAAAATATATTAAAGAATCTAAAAATGTTCGATTTGAAGGCAACGGATACAGCGATGACTGGGTAAAAGAAGCAAAAAAACGCGGCTTAACAAACATCCGAGAAGCCGGTAAAGCATTCGAGGCATTTATCAGCAAACGTACCATTGATTTATACGAACGTAACAACGTCCTAAACAGCAAAGAGTTACATTCAAGATATGAAATCAGGATTTGCGAATACGTTCAAAAAATTCAAATTGAAGCACGCATTCTGGGTGATTTGGCAATCAATCATATTATTCCGACAGCAATAAAATATCAAAACACACTGATTACCAGCGTAAAAGAATTGAAAGAAATTATTGAAGATGAAAGTGATTTGGAAGCATTGGCAAGCCGGCGCATCGGAACCATTAAGAAAATTTCACATCATACAACACAAATCAGTTTGATGACCCAAGAAATGATTGAAGAACGTAAAAAAGCAAATATTATCGAAAATTGCATTGATCGTATTGAAAAATATGAACTTAAAGTGAAACCGTATTTAGACAAAATCCGTTACCATATCGACAAATTGGAATTAATTGTCGATGATGAAATTTGGCCTTTGCCGAAATATCGAGAATTGTTATTTAACCGATAAAACCAAAAGAAGCTGTTTGAAAAGTATGACAAAACATACTTTTCAAACATCTCCTTTTTTATTCTTGTATTTTTCAAATGCTTTAATAAACACATCCGGCAAAATCGGTTTCCCGTTTTTTAAAATCACAACAACCACTTTCCCTTTTGTCATTAATTTATTATCCGATTTTCGATAAATATCCTGATTGAAAATTATTTTCAGGTTTCCTTTTCGTTCCCAGTTTAATATACAAATAAAAGAATCACCGCTTTTTAAGGAAAATTTATAATCAATTTCAACACGATAAACAACAGGATCAATTCCTTGTTGATGCAGTTCGGCAAAATCCGTTCCCGTAGCCAGCAAAAATTTATGCCGAGCATGTTCCAAATAATTTTGATAGACCGAATTATTAACAATTCCTTGAATATCACATTCGTAATCTCTTACTTCAAGTTCGGTTTTATGGATGTAGTTTTGCATTATATTGATATAAAATTAAACAGGTAAATAACCCAGATTCTTTAAATCATCTGTATTTTTAATAACTCTTGTTCCGCCGTCATAAATCAAAATTAATTTTGTTGCAAAATCTAAAACATTTCTGTAATCATGATCGGTTATTACAAATCCTTTTTGTTGAGATTGCTCTAAAATTATTTCTTTTATATTATTTTTATAAACCGGGGCTATTCCGTTAAACGGTTCATCAATTAAAATGTATTTTGCATCAGAATATACAATTAAAAAAATTTCCAAAAGTCGTTTTTCTCCACCTGATAATTCTTTACTCCTTTTATTCAGTAAATGTTTAAAAAATTTATTAGCTTTAATCAATTCAGAATTTTCCTTATCACAAAATAAATTAATAATCGTATTAACTTTAATATGATTCGGCAAAAAACTAAATTGCGGCAAATATTTAATCACTATATGACTTTGAAAAAGATTATTAAGAATTGTCCCTTCTGCTTTAATAAATTTTCTTTCTGCAGGTAAAGAGCCGAAAATAATTTTCAATAAAGTCGATTTCCCTGAACCGTTTCTTCCTAATAAACCAATAATTTCTCCTTTTTTACAAGATAAAAATACATCCGTTAAAATCTGTTTTGCATCAAAACTTTTTATAACACTGTCAACATGTAATCCGTTCATAATAACATAATTAAACGTCCGATAATAAAACTTAAAATAAATGTTGAGCACCAAAGTATAATTTTATTTAATCCGAGATTATAATAAAAATAATATTCATTTTCATTCCTCACATCATAAATAAAATATTGAAAAAGCAAAGCAGAAAAAGTATAGGTATAAGCTATCGTTTTAAGGATAATTTTTTTATCAAAAACAGAGCTGAAGATTCCGATAATAAGAGAAAAAATTATTGTCGGTAAAATTATTTTCCTGTAAAAAAGGAGTACACTTTTTATTTTTCGAAAAACTATATGCAAATTAATATTTTTCAGTTTATGAAACAAGTTTTAAACCCGATAAATATTTCAGCTAATTTAATACTGTTCTTTCTCATTCGGAAAATCATGCGAACGAACATCTTTTACATAAGCCGAAACGGCTCCTTTTATTTCAGATGCTAAATCGTGATAACGTCTTAAAAAACGCGGTGAAAATTCCTGTGTTAGTCCCAACATATCATGAATAACCAAAACTTGTCCGTCAACACCGCTGCCGGCACCGATTCCGATAACCGGAATTTTAATACTTTGAGAAACTTCTTCCGCTAATCTAGCCGGAATTTTTTCCAATACAAGAGCAAAACAACCCAATTCTTCCAACAATTTTGCATCTTCTTTCAATTGATTGGCTTCTTCTTCATCCTTTGCTCGTACAACATAAGTCCCGAATTTATGAATCGATTGCGGCATTAATCCGAGATGTCCCATGACAGGAATTCCGGCAGACAATATCCTGATTACGGATTCTTTAACTTCCTTACCGCCCTCTAACTTTACCGCGTGAGCTCCTGTTTCTTTCATTATTCTGATAGCAGAATCCAGAGCATGTTTTGAATTTCCCTGATAGGTCCCAAAAGGCAAATCTACAACAACCAAAGCTTTCTCAACCGCTCTTACAACCGATTTTGCATGGTAAATAATTTCATCCAATGTTAAAGGTAATGTCGTATCATATCCGGCCATTACATTGGCGGCAGAATCACCGACTAATATCACATCAATGCCGGCTTGATCAACCAATTTCGCCATTGAAAAATCATAAGCCGTTAACATGGCAATTTTTTCGTTTTTTGCCTTCATGGCTTGTAAAACGTGGGTCGTTATTTTTCGTGCTGTTTTATGAATTGACATCGTACTATATTTTTTAATTAAAATTAATCTATTTTCGGATTTTCTTTATCAGAATGGTTTGTATCATCAAGAATGACATGTTCTTCTCGACTTTCAAGGGCGTTATTCAGAAAACGTTGCAATGACGGTTTATTAAGCAAGACAGCTACAAATATGATTCCGAACATATACAACGGTTGATACATTTTTGTTAAATAAAAAGCAATTAAAGTCATTATAGCCGCAAATTCAAACATAGAATAAATAATTATCATCGTCATAAAATATTTTTCCGTATTTTGCTTTACCGATGTTGTCTTACTTGCTTGTTTTTTCTTTTTATCATAAATTTTATAGGCAAGCGGAACTGAAATGATAACGACAATATAAGACAGATACAAAAATATGGAATTAAAATCATTTGCCGATTTAATCGTTTCTTTCGGAACTTCAACAAGATAAAGATAAAACAAAGCAAAAAATCCGGTTAATTCTGCTATTAAAAAAAGCCAAATAAACGTATACAATTTATTTTTATCCCTTATAAATTTAAGATCATCTTCCTTATACATAACAATTTATTTTATTTAACATTCAATAATTTGATTTCATAAATCAATGTCGAATACGGCGGAACATAGTTTTGCAATCCTTCTTGCCCGTATGCCGTTTCTGACGGTGCAATCAATTTAATTTTATCTCCGACTTTCATACTTTGAATCGCTTCGTTCCATGCCGGTATTACATGTTTGTCACCCAGAACAAAAGTAACAGGAATGCCTTTATCAATTGAAGAATCAAAAACTTTACCGTTGATGAAACTTCCCGTAAAATTTAGTGAAACTGTTCTGCCGAGATCTGCTTTTTTCCCTTTTCCGTTCTTTAATTTTATAATATAAATTCCGCTTAAAGTCGGTTTTTGATTAATATTTTCAACCTTAATATATTCCTTAAGAATTTGTTTTTCTTCGGCCTCTTTTTTAAGCATATATTGTTTGTATTCCTTATTTAACTGATGCTCGGGAACGATGTCAATAATTTTTATTTCAAATCGTAAATTCTCATCGGGAAAAATAAAACTCGGGATGCTGTCGCGTTTTGTTTTTTTGTAAAAATTTTCGGCAGGAATAAGAAAAGATGCACTGTCACCGGTTTTTAATTTTTTTAAAGCATCTTGTATCATTCCGTTTTCTTCCGCATCGCTGACTTGAACGCGAAATTTTGAAGACACATTTTCTGAATTAAAAAGCAAGGAATCCGATTGGGTAAAATATTTTAATTTTAAACTCAGAATATTTCCCTTGATAACAGCAGTTCCTTCGGGGTTTTCCGATATTATTTTATATCGAAAACCGGTCGGGTCCTTTATATAGTCCGTATCATTTTTACATGAAAATAAAATTAATACGATAACAAATATTGGGAATTTCTTTATAAAACGAATCATCTTTATAATTATGAAAGAACAAAGATAAAACTATAAACAATCATAAACAATAAATTCAGAAAACATATCATTTTTAGGTAATAACATTAAAAAATGATATAAAATTTCTCATTTTATATTTCATCTTAAATCTGCAAGTCAACGTATCATCTTATTGATAAACTGAGGATTAAATGCAGATTAGTTTCACATAAATTAAAAATAGAAATGCGATGACTATCAGGATTTCAGGTTTTTTCTTGCGGAGTTGAGTTTTATTTCCTTTGAAAACAGATCATTAAAACATCAAATAAACTGCTTATCTTCATTTTTTATCGTTTCATCAACAGTTTAACTATAACTTATCAAGTATTTTAATGATATTATCAAAAATAAATAACATTTTACAAAAACAATTTTATTCTGATATTCAATGCATTATAACTATTTAAAGAATTATTTTTCAAATATGTTATAAAATAATTGTATTATTATTTTTTTTTTATAATAATTAACATAAATTTGTCATGAATTTAATACTCATAAAGTGTTTTTTTCATAGTAAGTTTTAGGTTAGTTGTTAAAGGCGGAATTTTTAATTCCGCCTTTTTTTATTT
>JANTGL010000148.1 GCA_024762915.1 Bacteroidales bacterium
GTCGGAAAAACCATGCGGATTGCTCAAAAACTCTATGAAGCCGGTTTCATCACTTATATGAGAACCGATTCGGTAAATTTGTCTTCACTGGCATTAAAGACGGCAAAAGATACAATTACGAAAGAATTCGGAGAAAAATATTATAAAAAAAGAGTTTATAAAACAAAAGCGAAAAATGCTCAAGAAGCACATGAGGCAATTCGTCCGACATATATTCAAAATAAATCAATACATGCATCTTCTGATGAGGAACGTTTGTATGATTTAATCAGAAAAAGAACTTTAGCCTCCCAAATGGCTGATGCTAACTATGAACGTACAAATATAACGGTTAAAATAAAGAATTCGGAATATAAATTTACGGCATCGGGTGAAGTCTTAGTATTTCCCGGATTTTTAAAAATTTATTCTGCACCTAATGAAGATACCTTATTACCGCTTTTGAAAAAAGGAGAAAAATTGAAAGGGCTTTATTTGGAAGCGATTGAACAATTCAGTAAATACCCGCCGAGATATTCGGAATCTGCTTTGGTTAAGCAACTTGAAGAAAACGGTATCGGAAGACCGTCAACTTATGCACCGACGATTTCAACGATTGAAAATCGCGGCTATATGATTAAAGAAAGTCGACCCGGGATTGAAAAAGAAATCTTGCATGTTGTATTAAAAGACGGGAAAATAACCGAAAAAGAAGAACGTAAGGCATTCGGTGCCGAAAAAAATAAACTTTTCCCGACTGATATTGCGATGGTTGTAACCGATTTTTTGAAAGATAACTTTCAAAACATTATTGATTATAATTTTACGGCAAATGTTGAAAAACAATTTGATGAAATTGCCGAAGGAAAAATTGTTTGGCATAAAATGATTGACGGCTTTTATAAAGAGTTTCATAATAAAATTGAAGATACCATTGAACATGCCGAACGTAATGCCGGTGAACGAATTTTAGGAAATGATCCCGAATCCGGCAAACAAATTTCCGTGAGATTAGGAAAATACGGACCTGTTGTTCAGTTAGGTATTCAAGACGAAAATACAAAACCGCAATTTGCAAGTTTAAGAAAAGATCAACATATTGAAAATATTACTCTTGAGGAAGCATTGGAATTAATTAAAAATTCCGGGAAAGGAAGATTGTTGGGAAAAGATCCGATAAGCGGAAAGAATGTTTATGTAAGATTTGCACGTTACGGTGCCGTTGCCCAATTAGGAGAAGCCGACGATAAGGAAGAAAAACCGAAATATGCCGGATTATTAAAAGGCATGACAATTGATACGGTTACATTGGAACAAGCACTTGAATTATTCAAATTACCGCGTGATGTCGGAATGTTTGAAGAGAAGAAAGTCGTTGCTGCGGTCGGTCGTTTCGGACCGTATATCAGACATGATTCTAAATTTGTTTCATTAAAGAAAACAGATGATCCTCTGACAATTACAATCGAACGTGCCGAAGAACTGATTCTTGAAAAACGTGATAAAGATAAAAAACGTTTGATTAAAGAATTTAAAGAAGATGATTCGATAAAAGTTATAAAAGACCGGTGGGGAAAACCGTGTATTTTTACAAATAAAAAATACATTCGATTATCTCCGAAAATAAAACCGGAAGATTTAACCTATGAAGAATGTGTTAAAATTATAGAAAAAGAATTCGGAACAAAAGATAAAGCTAAAAAAAAGAAAACAACTCGTAAACCAAAAAAATAAATGTCGAGACTTGATATAAAAGATTTTTTTACCCCTTTTGATAAAAATGGTATTGAATTGCCGTTGGTGCATAATAAAGATGATTTATTATATTCTCAAATTTTATTCCTTGATAATCATTCCGATATAAATTTTTTTGATTCGGCTGATATTGCAATAATCGGTGTGCCGGAAGACAGGAACTCAGAAAATAAAGGATGTTCAAATGCTCCCGATGAAATTCGAAAAGAATTATTTAAATTATACACCCCTTCAAAAGTAAATATTGCCGATCTCGGAAATTTAAAGCAAGGCAAAAATGTTAATGATACCTATTTTGCTTTAGCAGAAATCGTTTTTGAATGCTTTAAAAATGAAACAGCGGTGATTATTTTGGGCGGAAGCAAAGATTTAATTGTTCCTGTTTGTAAAGCCTACGAAAAAGGAAAAAAACGATTTAACTTATGTGTCATTGATTCGGTTTTTAATTTAAGTACGAATCCTGATTTAATCAGTCCCGAAAATTATTTGTCACATATTTTAAATAAGAATAAAAAAATATTCTCATATACCAACATCGGTTTTCAAACATATTATAATTCTCCTGAAGAAATTAATTTAATAAAAACGGAGTATGAAGCTGTCAGACTGGGTATTGCAAGAACTGATTTATTCGGAAACGAACCGTTTATCAGAGATGCGGATTTTGTTGCCCTTAATGCAGGAAGTATTAAAATGACAGATGCTCCCGGATATTCCTATCCCTCAGTTCACGGATTCTACGGAGAAGAGATGTGTCAAATGGCAAAATATGCCGGATTAAGCGACCAAGTTTCAGCTTTCGGCTTATTTGAAATTAATCCCGAATTTGATAACAGAAATCAAACATCCGCACTGGGTGCTCAAATTATTTGGCATTTTATAGAATCTTTTTATAAACGGAAAAATGAACTTGATGAAACGATTATTAAAACGTATAAACAGTTTCTTGTAAATGTTGAAAATGTCTCGGATAAACTGGTGTTTTATAAAAGTCCGAAAACAAATCGATGGTGGGTTGAAGTTCCTTATCATATAAAAAATAAAGAGAAAGTTTATTTGCTTTCTTGCACAAAAGACGATTATATTAAAGCCGGGAATAACGAAATTCCTGAACGTTGGTGGAAATTTTTTCAAAAATTAAATTAATTATCGTATCTTTATATTTTATTATAATGTACTAATATACAGATATATTTAATTTAACAAAGGAAAATTTATTTTTAACTTTACATAATTTTAATCAAATTTTTGAGTTTATTACAAAAAAAATTATTTAATTTGTATCTACATGAGGAAAATATCTCTATACATATTGTTTTCTTTAATAGCAATAGAAATATTTTCTCAGCAAGACCCGCAGTTTGCACAAAATGCTGATAATTTGTTATATACAAATCCGGCATTTGCGGGAATGACAGAAGGAATTTGTGCTTCTGCCATTAGCAGACAGCAATGGGTCGGGTTTGAAGGAGCACCGATAACAACTTTAGCAGGAATTCATTCCGGAATAAAGTTATTCGGTTATAAAGGAGGAATAGGTCTCTCAATTGTTGACGACAGATTTGAATTTGAAAAGAATTTTCAGGCCAAAGCAGCATTTTCGTTTCATAAAAAAATCGGTCTCGGTACATTAGGGATTGGTGCGGAAGCGGGAATGATTAATAAAGATTTAAACGGTGATTGGAGGCCGCCTGAAACTGAAACGGATCCGTTTTTAACGCAGGGGCAAGTAAGAAAAATAGTTCTTGATATTGGTTTAGGCGTTTTTTATAAAATCGGAAAACGGTTTTATGCGGGAGCATCGGTTTCGCACATTAATCGGCCAAATGTTAATTATATGAAAACGGACACGGCATCATTTTTGCGTCCACATTATTTCGGGACTGCCGGTTATAATTTCAGGTTAATGAACAGCCCGATTGAATTACAACCGTCTGTTTTTGTAAAATTTGACGGAACAAAAATGCAAAGCAGCGTTAATCTGACGGCATTATACAATAAAAAATTCTCTGTCGGCGTTTCTTACAGAAACAGAGAATCGTTTATTCCGATGGTCGGAGTGCATTTGCCTAACGGTTTAAAAATAGGATATGCCTATGAAGTGCCTTTAACAAGAATATTTTCTGTGAGTAAGGGAAGTCATGAGGTTTTTGTCGGATATTGTTTCGACTTTTGGGGAGCAAATACAAATTATAAGTATAAAAGCATACTTTATTTATAGAATAAAATACTTAATTAAAATAACACAGGTATCATGAAAAAATTGATTTTTTTATCATTTATTTTATCAGCATTGATTTTGGGAAGTTGCGGGGATAAAGGATCGCAGGGTGAGTTAGTCGGAGTCGGTGACGCCGGAGATTGGTTTGAGCCCAATCCGTACGGGATGATTTTTGTTCCCCAAGGCAGCTTTAACATGGGCTTAAACGATCAAGATATAACTTTTGCAAATACGCAACAAGCAAAAACAGTCTCGATAGATCCTTTTTGGATGGATGAAACAGAAATTACAAACAGCGAATATAAACAATTTGTTTATTGGGTAAGAGATTCAATTGCAAAAAGATTATTAGTTGCTGCAGATTTTGAAGAATTCAAAAAAGAAATCGATGAAGAAAAAATGGCTGCAACAAATCCGGATTACGATCATGATGATCCCGAAACATGTCTTTTGAATTGGGAAATTGATATTGATTGGAGCAGACCCGATGAAGATTTTCAAACTGCTTTAAGCGAATTGTATCTTCCGATGCATGAACGGTTTTATAAACAAAAAGAAATCGATTCCAGAAAACTTATTTTTAGCTATGAATGGATTGATTTAAAACAAGCTGCAAAAAGAAATAATCAATATTTTTATAATGAAGATTTTACGGGAGGCGAATATAAAGGTACGGTTGTAAACAGCAAAGGAGAAACAGTTCCCGTTAAAGATCGTTCGGCATTTATTATGCACGGAAAAATTAATGTTTATCCGGATACTTTAGTTTGGATGAGAGATTATACATATTCTTATAATGAACCTTTTGCAAGAAGATATTTCTGGCACAGTGCCTATAATAATTATCCTGTTGTGGGTGTTAATTGGAAGCAAGCAAATGCGTTTGCGATATGGCGCACGGATTTAATGCGAAATTATCAACAATCTCAAGGAGAACCTGTTTTTCAAGATTATCGATTACCTTCGGAAGCAGAGTGGGAATATGCAGCCAGAGGCGGTTTGGATTTATCCATGTATCCTTGGGGCGGTATATATACACGTAATGTACACGGGTGTTTTATTGCCAACTTTAAACCCTTAAGAGGACGATACGGTGATGACGGTGCTAACAGAACATTAGCCGTGAAAAAATTTGCTCCGAACGAATACCACTTATATGATATGGCAGGAAATGTTTCCGAGTGGACAAGTAATGCCTATGATGAGTCAGCATACAGTTATACACACGATTTAAATCCCGATTACAGATATAATGCAAGAGCAGAAGATCCTCCGGCATTAAAACGTAAAGTTATCAGAGGCGGTTCATGGAAAGATGTGGCCTATTATTTACAAGTAGGTTCACGTGATTTTGAATATCAAGATTCCGCAAAATCATATATCGGCTTCAGATGCGTACGTTCGTATATGGGAAATGACGAATTTGCATGGGATGCAAATAATTTTTAAAAATGTATTTTATTAAATTTTGATATAGTGTTTTATAAGGTATTCATGATTTAAACATGAATACCTTATAAGTTAAAAACAGTACTTAAGAAATAAAAAAGCTATTATCATGTAATAAATTTTGTTTTAAATTTAATAATTTTTAACTTTAACCGAATTTTTTAAAATCAATTATTAATTCTAAAATTTTATATTATGGCTAATTTCACAGAAAGTCACAAGTTTAAAGTATTTATGAAGTACCTGTACGGATGGGGCGCTTCAGTTGTATTAATCGGTGCTTTGTTTAAATTAACACACTGGCCCGGGGCAAATGAAATGCTTACGGTCGGTTTGGTAACAGAAGCAATTATTTTCTTTTTCTCGGCATTTGAACCTTTGCATGAAGAATTGGATTGGACATTAGTTTATCCTCAATTAGCCGGATTAGACGGTGCTATTGATGTCATGGGAGAAAAGGAAACATTGCCTTCTACAACGGATGCCATGGCAAAATTCAATAATATGATTGAAAAAGCCGGTGATACAAATTTATTCGAAAAATTCGGTACGGGAATTGATAAATTAAATACCCAAGTTGCTCAAATGGCTGAAGTTGCTGATGCCGGAGTTGCTACAAACGAATTTACCGATAATATGAAAAATGCGGCTTCTGCCGTTTCTAATTTAGCCGATACGTACAGCAAATCTGCAGAATCCGTTAATTATTCAACGGAAAGTTTGTCTGATGCTTTTAACGGCGTATCTCAAAAAGTTTCAAAAGGCGGAGAAGAATTTGCTGATGCCTATCAACGATTGACAAATTCAATGGAATTGGACTTCTCATCATTGAAAGAAGGGAATTCAGAATATAATACGCATATCAGCAGTTTAAATAAAAATTTATCTGCTTTAAATGCCATATTTGAATTGCAATTAAATGAAACTGATTTAGAACAAATGATGACCGACCTTCAAGGTTCCGTTGAACATTCTAAAAAGTACAATACGGAAATTACGAAGTTAGGACAAAAATTGGAAGCTCTTAATACTGTATACGGAAATATGCTAAGTGCCATGAATATTAATATGGATTAATTTCATTTTTAATAATTTTTGGAAATTTAATTTATTGTTTAATTTTAAAACATACAGATTATGAGCGGACACGGACAATTATCTCCGAGGCAGAAGATGATTAACATGATGTATCTTATTTTGACGGCATTGCTTGCAATGAATGTGTCAGCCGAGATATTGAATGCTTTTGTCTTGGTAAATGATAGTTTACATAAAACAGAAA
>JANTGL010000149.1 GCA_024762915.1 Bacteroidales bacterium
AAAAAAAACGTTTAAAATCTTCCTTCGGAACCGACACACAAATTCGGGAATATTTTTCGACATCAATATCTGTTCGCTTTGTGAAATAATTTAAAGAGACACTACCGATATTTTGTGCTTTTAACTCATCGTACGATTTATTGACAATTACAAATATGCCGACCGGTGTTTCGTTTTCATAAAACTCTTCGGCAAGAATTCCTTTTTCTCTTAACAATTTAATATTTTCGGTAATATCGTTTACTGTTTTATCTTTAAAGTTTTTTGCAGCTTTTTTGCCTTCTTCACTTGACAAAATCTTTTCGACCAAAATTTGTGCAAACGCATTTATACCGTTTCCGGAATATAACAAACGGACGGCAAATTCTTCGTTAAATTTCTGATTTTTGCAGTGTATGAAACCGATACGTTGTCCGCTTAAACCGATTGATTTACTGAAACTTTCCGTAATGATTACATTATCGTACCGTAACAATTTTTGGTATAAATCATCACTGTTATTATAAAATAGCCTTCTGTACGGTCCGTCCCAAATAACCGTTGTATTTTGTTTGTTTAATACATCCAAAACTTTGAATAACTTCTCATCATCGGTTTTGCTTCCGGTAGGATTGTTCGGATCGCAAATGATTAATGCCGCATTATTAAATTTTTCCGGATTTGACAGAATATCATCAAAGCTGCCGTAAAAATCCTGCTCTTTCCCGGCAATTTTTAAAGAGTTCGTATAAGCACCCCAATAAAATGCATGTGAGTAAACAGTCTTAATATCAAGTGTTTGAAAAACAAGAGCTAGTGAATGCATGCCTCCTGCAGTAATAAAAATATTTTCATTTGAAGTATTTCTTCCGAAATATTCCGAATTTATTGCTTCTCTTAATGAAAGAATACCTTTAGAGTGTGCATAATGTTGTATTCCCGGTGAATTAAAATCAATCATCGGAATAATTTCCGATAAATCAATATTTACAACTTGATTAATGCCTCTGTTAAGGTAAAGAAATTCTTCTCCTGTTTTTCGACTTTCTTCACGCAAATCTTCACCGATTTTTACGATGGCTGAAAATTTTGCTCCGCTTTTTGATATTTTCATTTTGTTTGTTTTTTGAACCATATACGACACATAAGATTTATGTTTTGCAATGTTACAACTAAACAGTTAAACAATTAAACAACTAAACAACTAAACTTTATATCCTTTATTCTGATTATTATTTCAATCGCAACAAGTACAAAAAAACAATAATCTTACATCAATTTTGCACCGATTAAATGAATAAATTCTTCACGCGTTTTGGCATTATTAAAGGCACCCGTAAATGCCGAAGTAGTCGTAACCGAATTTTGCTTCTGTACGCCTCTTATCCGCATGCACATATGCGATGCTTCAATTACTACTGCAACACCCAAAGGTTTTAAAGTTTCTTCAATCGTATCTCTTATTTGCATGGTTAATCGTTCCTGCACTTGCAATCTGCGTGAAAATGCTTCAACAACACGTGCAATTTTGCTCAAACCGGTAATATACCCGTTAGGAATATAGGCGACATGTGCTTTTCCGTAAAACGGTAACATATGATGTTCACACATCGAATATAAATCAATGTCTTTTACAATAACCATCTCCTTGTAGTCCTCTTTAAATAAGGCACTTGTAATAATTTTGGCAGGATCACTGTTATATCCTTGTGCCATAAACTGCATGGCTTTTGCAACTCTTACCGGTGTTTTCTCCAATCCTTCGCGGGAAGTATCTTCTCCAAGTAAATCCAATATTATTTTATAATGCTTTGCAATTTCAGAAGTTGTTTCATCATTCCAACTGTCAATTCTTACATATCCGAAGTCTTCGTCAATCCCTGTTCCTTTGCTTATAATTTTCATATATGTTTATTTTTAATAATTTTGTAAAAATAAAATAATTCGTATTTAAAAAAGTATTTTGAAAGAAAAATCGGAAATATTAATCGTTTTCTCAACGGAACTTGAAGCAGAAAGTCTTTTAAATAAGTTAAATGCAAAAAATATAAGGGTTTATGAAGGAAATAAATTTAAATTGAAAAATTTAAATACCGAAATTTTTATTTCAGGCATCGGTATTCCTGCAACAAGCTATTCTTTAACAAAAAAAATTCTCTTAAAAAATTATGATTTAATAATTAATGCCGGAATTTGCGGAACGTATAATGACGATTTATGTATTGGTGAATGTGTCAGCGTTATTTCAGATGAATTTGCCGATATCGGTATATGTTATCCCGATGCCGGTTTTAAAACATTATTTGAAGAAGGTTTGCTGAAACCTAATACATATCCTTTTAGTAACGGTGAACTTTACAATCCTCTGAAAAGTAATATTGATACGGAATTGCCGAAAGTTACGGCAATAACCGTAAATACCGTTTCCGGAAATACGGAACAAATTGCTTTTCGAAAAGAGAAATTCAATCCCGATATAGAAACGATGGAAGGTGCTGCCTGTGCTTTTGTTTGTCTGAAAGAAAAAATCAAATTTTTACAAATCAGAGCTGTTTCCAATATCGTTGAAGAACGAAATAAAGAAAATTGGAATATTCCTTTAGCTTTGGATAATTTGGCGGATGAACTTTTTAGAATTTTATTAAAATTTTCAGATAAAGAACAAGAAGAAGCCGTTAAAACCCCGTAGGGGTTAAATATTTTTAGCCCTGTATGATGCGAAGCGAAATGCGGGGAATAAAAGAATTACAAGATAAGTTTTGGCGACATTTTTGTTTTTTTTCAACAAAAATGATGACAAAACCAAATATTTCTGAAATATTATGAATTTTTTAATTTTTAATTTATGAAATTAACTCTCGGGTTTTCAACCTGTCCTAACGATACATTTATTTTTGATGCAGCCGTTCATCATAAAATTGATACGGAAGGTATTGAATTTGATTTAATCCTCGGTGATGTTGAAGAGCTGAACCAAAGAGCTTTTAAAGGCGAAATTGATATCACGAAATTAAGTTATCACGCTTATTTTTATGCTGCCGAAAATTATGTATTGTTGAATTCCGGAAGTGCTTTGGGAAATAATAACGGACCTTTATTAATCAGTAAAAAAAAGATTTATCCGGATGAGGTAACTGATTTGAAAATTGCAATTCCCGGGAAATTTACAACGGCAAATCTTCTTTTGGGTATTGCCTTTCCGAAGGCAAAAAATAAAATTCCTTATTTATTTTCGGATATTGAAAATGCCGTTTCCGACGGAGAAGTTGATGCCGGACTGATTATTCACGAAAATCGATTTACATATCAAGCAAAAGGGCTAAAAAAGATTATTGACTTGGGCGAATTTTGGGAAACAAAAACAAAAATGCCGATACCTCTCGGCGGGATTGTTATCAACAGAAAACATCCGAAAGAATTGCAAGTTAAAATAAGCAACATTATAAAACGCAGTATTGAATATGCTTATAAAAATCCCGCATCAAGTTTGGAATATATCCGTCAATATGCTCAGGAAATGGATGCGGAAGTTATGAAAAAGCATATTGATTTGTATGTCAATAATTTTTCGATTGATTTGGGTGAAAAAGGCAAACAAGCCGTTTATACTTTGTATAATGAAGCGGCAGAGCGGGATTTGGTGCCTGAAATTTCCGGAAATATTTTTATTGATTAATCGGAACGGTGTTTAAGATCTTATCCGCAAAATAAATCTAAAACACTGAAAGTCATCGTTTCATTATTTAATTTATGTGAAACCTGTTTGCCTGTAATTCCTTGTTTATTAACAAAATGATATAATGACTTGCAGATTTAAAGTTTAAAACGAATTTTATTCGTTTGTTATCAAACCTCCGGATTTTTTAATACGGAATAGTATATTTATTATTCAAAACTATTTCAAAGAAATTTTTATTAAAATTAAAAAATAATTTAGAGTAAATTATATTCACATTAATTAAAATTATTTATATGTTTCACATGAAGTACTTTGTTATAGCTGTCATCTTAATATCAATAGGATGCAATAATCATACAAATGATGATAAAAGTAGAAACGTCAATGTTTTATTAGAAAAATTTGATACACTTTATAATGTGCCTTCGTTTGATTTAATAAATGATAATGATTTTATACCTGCTTTTGAAAACGCCATGAATCTTCATCTTAAGAGAATAGATGAAATTATAGAAAATAAAGAAAATGCAACATTTGAAAATACAATAGAAGTGTTTGATACATGCGGAATTTTATTAGATCGAACTTTTAATATTTTCAAAGCAATGTATGGTACCTATGCAAGTAATGAAAGAATTAAAATTGCAGAAAAAATCTTTCCCGAATTATCAAAACATTATGATAGTATTTTTCAAAATGAAAAATTATTTAATAAAATTAAAACGATTTATAAGCAAAAAGAAAATTTAAACCTGACAACCGAACAAAGAAGTCTCCTTGATATTATATATCGGAAATTTGTCAAAGCAGGTATTAATTTGAACCCTGATAAAAGAGAAGAATTGTTTGATATAAACTTTAAATTGGCAGAACTTAGAATTAATTTCCTCAAAAATATGAACAAATTTCATTTTGTAATTGATAACAGTTCCGAACTTGAAGGTTTTCCTGATGACAAAATAATTCTTTATCCGGTAGATGCTACTCAAAAAATTAATGCCGATGAAAAAATATTTTATTATAATAAACAAATTTTTGAAACCTGTTTAGAATCATCTCCAAGCAGAGAATTTAGGAAAAAAATATTTAATTCTTATTTGAATTTCAGAAATAATGATTCAATAATAACTGAAATTGTAAATTTACGTTTGAAAAAAGCAAATATTTTCGGATATAAAAATTATGCTTTTTATATTTTAGATACAGAAAACAGAATGCTTAAAACTCCGGATAGAGTTTTGTCTTTTTTAGATTCTATCAGTAAGCTATACTTCACTGAATTAAAGAAACAAACAAAGATATTGGATGAAACAGTTAAAAGAAAAGATGATAATAATATCGAACCGTGGGATTGGTATTATTATACTAAAAAATATCAACATGACATACTTGAAATAAATGATAAAAAATTAGAACCGTATTTTGAATTTGAGAATATTTTGAAAGGATTGTTTTCAAACTTGGATAGAATGTTCGAATTGAAAGTAACTGAAAGGAAAGATTTGCCGACATTTGGTAAAGATGTCAGAATCTTTGAAGTTTCCGAAAAAGACGGTACACATGCCGGGATTATTTATATTTCTTTATTTGCCGGGCACACTGATACCGATTATATCATAAAACAATATAAAAAAAACGGAAAAAGGGTAAATCCTGTAATCCTTATGAATTTTAACTTCTCTCGGAATAAAGATAAGTTAGTTTTCTTAACACTAGAACAAACAAAGAATTTGTATCATGAATTCGGGCATGCACTTAACGGTTTGCTTTCAAATACAAATTATTATCATACTTCCGGAATAAATAATACAATTGATTTCATGGAATTTCCTTCTCAATATTTTGAAAAAATTGCACTTCATAAAGAAAATCTGAAACAAAATGCAAAAAATTACAAAACAGGAGAAGCGATTCCGGAAGAACTGATAAATAAAATACTGGATTATGAACAATTTGTCAGACCTTTTAATATTTCGGAAAGAACAGCTGCAGCTTATTTGGATATGAGATGGCATACCTTTACGGAGCCGAATGAACTTAAAACAGCCGATATTGAAAAAAAACTTATATACGATATTGAATTACCGAAAGAAATATATCCGAGGTATGTAAGTAATGTTTTTAATCATATTTTTGCAGGAGACTATGCCGTAGGTTATTACGGGTATATATGGACGGATAATTTAGTTGAACAAGTATTTAATAAAGAATTTAAAAAGAAAAGTGTTTTCAATAAAATTATTTCACTTTCTTATCGTAAAAATATACTGGAAAAGGGAACAACTGAAAATGCCGAGCAGCTATTGACTAATTTTTATAACAATTAATTTAATGAAATTAATTGTGTTACTATATTATTAACTTTTAAATATATACAAAATGGAAAAATTGAATGACAAATTATTCAAAAATCTTAAGTTTAAAACTTTAGAAAAGTTATTAAATGTTTTTATTCGCTCATTAACCTTTCAATATCTTCAACTTCAATCGGTTCGTCGGTAAGTAAATCAATTTGTCCGTTTTCGGTAACAAGGATATCATTTTCCAATCGAATACCGAAACCTTCTTCTTCGATATAAATGCCCGGTTCACAACTCATCACCATTCCCGGTTTAAAAACAGTATCTTTTGTTCCGACATCATGCACGTCTAAGCCCATAAAATGTGAATTACCGTGCATAAAATATTTCATTCTGACGGTATCTCTTTTTCCTTTATCGGAAATTTCAGTTTGCTTCGCAAGTTTTAAATTTACAAGTTCCTCCTCAATCAGTCGATTAACTTCTTCGTTCACCTTATTAATTGTATTTCCCGGTTTTATCAGTAAGGTTGCTTTTTTCATCACACGCAACACGGCATTGTAAACGTCTTTTTGTCTGTCGTTAAATTTTCCGCTTACAGGAATAGTTCTGGTTGTATCGGCAGCATAATTTGCATATTCCGCACCGAAATCCATCAGCACCAAATC
>JANTGL010000150.1 GCA_024762915.1 Bacteroidales bacterium
TGGCATTGGTTATTTTTGCCGGTTTGCGAGAACAACTTGATTTGGCAGATGTTCCGAAAGGAATGAAAGGCGTTCCGATTGCATTTGTTACAGCCGGCTTACTTGCTCTTGCTTTTATGGGATTCTCCGGGATTGCATAAATCGCCCCACAAATGACAGGCATATACGTATTAATATATGTATGTATTTTGTTGTTATGTTCGTTTTTCATCTTTCTTTACATTTTTTATATTTATAGATGAAGTTTCAAATAAAAAATATTACGAAAGGATATATACTCGTTTTTGTCTCGGTTTTGGCAATGGCAAATGTATATATTTTCAGTAAAGCTTCTTTAAATATAGTGCATCTGAGTCAATTCGGTGTCTATTGGTTTGGATTCGGCTTAATGTATAATCTTTTTTTTAACAGAAAAAACTTCAAATTAAGTATTCTTAAACCGGTAATCAGAAAACATACCTACTTGATTATGATTATCGGTTTACTGGAAGTTTTGGGAACAGGTTCTTTTTTCCTTGCTTTAAAAACAATGACAAATCCGGCTTTGGTTTCATTCTTTGCGAATGCAACCCCGGTTTTTGTTACGATATTGGGTGTTACCGTTTTAAAAGAACGATTTAATATTATTGAAATTTTAGGTATCGGAATAGCAATTACGGGATCATTTATTATCGTTTATAATCCCGGATTGGAGATTCGTGCAGATTTTTATAAATCATTGATATTAATAGTCTTTTCCGGTATAAGTTTTTCTGTTTCAACGATTTTATCAAAAAATAATATTAAAAAAATTCCGCCTTCCGTATTGAGTATAAACCGAGTACTATTTTTATTCTCGGCATCTTTAATATTGCTGTTTCTATCCGGAAATTCATTTATTATTCCGAAAGAAGCATTTCTTTACCTTTCTGTCGGATCGTTTCTCGGTCCGTTTTTAGCAGCTTTTACAGGATATTCTTCGTTAAAATATATTGAAGCATCAAGAAGTTCTGTTATAGGAAGTTCTAAAGCATTATTTGTATTACTGACATCCTATTTATATTTTAACATGATTCCGACTAATTATCAAATATTGGGAGGTTTAATCAGTATCTTAGGAATAATTGTATTAACCGGAGGGAAAAATTTAAATTTTAAAAAAGTAAAATTTCGATAAACTAATTTATAAATGATTTTTGATACACACAGAGGAGAGTTTTATGCCCTTTTTGCTGCTTTACTGTGGGTTTTTGGTGCGATGCTATTCGAATCCTTGGGGAAAAAGAACGGTGCAACAACCGTTAACTTTCTTCGATTGCTTTTAGGGTTCATCTTTCTGAGTATTTTTACTTTTTTCAGCAGAGGATTTTTGCTCCCGATTGACGCTGATTTGCATTCTTGGTTGTGGTTGCTTCTTTCCGGAATTGTCGGTTTTGCAATTGGTGATTTATTCCTTTTCAAATCATTGGTAATGCTTGGAGCCAGAATTTCAATGTTGATTATGACTCTTGCTCCGCCGACAGCAGCAATTTTCGGATGGTTAATTTTAGGTGAAACATTAAGTCTGTATCAGTTTATAGGAATGGTTGTTACACTTTTCGGAATTGCAATCGTTATTTTACAAAGAGAAGATAAAACTTCAGAAAATATTTCCAAAACCGAAAAACGAAAATTCAAATATCCTTTAATCGGAATATTGATGGCGGTTATCGGTGCATTCGGTCAAGGTTTCGGATTGGTTCTGAGTAAATTAGGAATGAAAGATTACAGTCCGTTTGCCGCCACACAAATCAGAATTATTGCCGGTTTGTTCGGTTTGGGAATTATAATTTCCTTTTCTAAACAATGGAAAGCAGTATTAAAGCCTGTCAGGAATATAAAAACAATGAGTTTATTGAGTCTTGGTGCAATATTCGGTTCATTTCTGGGGATCTCATTTTCATTATTAGCAATAAAATATACCAATACCGGAGTTGCTTCCACCATTATGGCAATTCAGCCGATTTTATTAATTCCGGCAAGTATGATTATTTTTAAAGAAAAAGTAAATTTTTCGGAAGTAATCGGTGCTCTGGTTGCCGTTTCCGGAATTGCATTGTTTTTTATGTAAAAAACTTTTATTACATTTCGGGAAATTTATTTTTTATGATGTCAGCATTATTAAAAAAAGGAGATACGGTAGGATTAATAACTCCTGCCGGTTTTATTGACAAAGAAAAACTACAAAAAACAATCGAAAACCTTGCCTCTTTCGGTTTAAAATCTGTTTATTTTAACAGTGTCCTTGAAAAAACCGGATATCTTGCAGGAAATGATCAAAGCAGACTTAATGAACTTCATACCATGTATGAAAATACAGAAGTTAATGCAATTATTAGTGTAAGAGGTGGTTACGGGACTACACGGATACTCGACAATATTAATTTCGATATTATTAAAAAAAATCCGAAACCCTTTATCGGTTTTAGTGATATCACGGCATTAATAAATGCTGTTTATAAAAAAACCGGTATTCCCGGATTTCACGGTGTTATCGGAGCAGGTGATTATACGAAATATACTGCAGAGAATTTTGAAAGAATGTTTTTTTCCGACAGTGAGATTATTAATTATGAAATCTTTAAAGATCATAAAAAAGATTCTTTTGTGATACATTCCGGAGACATGTCGGGCGATCTTGCAGGCGGTAATTTGGCATTGGTGGTCAGTACAATAGGAACGCAGTTTGATGTTTCCTGGAAGAATAAGATTGTTTTTTTAGAAGATGTGGGAGAAGCACCTTATAAAACAGATCGAATGTTGACTCAACTAATTTCAAGCGGAAAATTTAATAATGTAAAGGGAATTATATTGGGTCAATTTAGAGGGTGTGAACCTGAAGAAGACGATAAAGAAAATTCATTTTCTTTGAAAGAAGTTATTCTTGACAGAATTAAGCCGCTGAAAATCCCTGCTGTATACGGTTTTTCATTCGGACATATCAAAAATCAACTTGTTTTTCCGGTCGGAATTAAAGCAAAATTTAATACTGAAAAATTAGCACTTTCAATAAAAAGAAAAGACGTAAATCGTTTTTTTGTTTAATTTCGCAAATAATAAAATATAAACATGAGAATTGAATTAACACACGATTTAGAAAAAGAAAAAGGCACAGCTTGTGCCGAAAAAATTTTCAAACAACTTTCAGACGAATATAAAGACGAATTTTCGGATTTGGAGCAAGAAACTAAGGGAAATATTATTAATTTTTCCTTCAAAATAAGAGGAATGCATGTCAAAGGAAATATAACTGTTAATGATGACAATGTTGTTATAGACAGCAAACTGCCTTTTGCGGCTCGAATGTTTCAAGGAATGATTGAAACAAAAATAAAAGAAAATGCCGATAAAATGATTTCGGAGTGTAAATAATCTTAATTATTAAAAAATATCAGAAAAATGAAAATTAAAATAATAATTGCTGCAGCAGTGGTATTAATGAGTTTTACGTTAGATAAACCGGCTTATAAGTTATATAATCAAGAAGGAAAAAAAGTGAAGTATGAAAAAATGATAAAAGCTTTGAATAAAGCAGATGTTGTTTTTATTGGTGAACTTCATAATAATCCCGTAAGTCATTGGGCAGAATATGAAATTACAAAGGATTTATTTAAAATACATGAAGCCGGAATTATTTTGGGTGCCGAAATGTTTGAATCAGACAATCAACTTATTATTAATGAATATTTAAAAGGTTATTTTTCGGATAAAAAATTTGAAGCTGATGCTCGTTTATGGCCTAATTATAACACGGATTATAAACCTTTAATGACTTTTGCAAAAAAAAATAAATTAAACTTTGTGGCTTCAAATATTCCGAGAAGATATGCAAGTATTGTTTTTAAAGAAGGTTTTGAAGGTCTTAATAAATTAACGGACGAAGGGAAAAAGTATATTGCACCCTTACCTCCAAAATATGATCCGAATGTAAAATGTTATGCCGATATGATTGAAATGGGTAAGAAAATGGGTCACGGAACAGCAGAATTCCCTAAAGCGCAAGCCATAAAAGATGCTACAATGGCTTATTTTATTCAAAAGAATCTTGAAAAAGGAAAATTGTTTATCCACTATAACGGTTCATATCATTCAGATAATCATGAAGGGATTGTATGGTATTTAAAAAATGCAAACCCGAAATTAAAAATATTAACCGTTAGTTGTGTTGAACAAAAAGATATCAATGAATTGACGGAAGAAAATAAAAACTTGGCTGATTATATTTTTGTCATACCCGAATCAATGACTAAAACCTATTAAACTGAAACATGGTGACCGTGCTGTCTTCCAGTTGACTGCGCTCATCAATCCCTTTGTAATCAATCAAATAAACGTTTTCAAGTTTTCTGAAATCTTGACTAAGTTTAACTTTTATATTGTAGAAAGTACTTTGTTTATCTTTTTCAAATTCAGAAACGGTACCGATTTTTATGTTTTCCGGAAAAATTGATGAATATCCTCCGGTTACTATATTATCACCTACAAATAAGGATGAATATACCGGAATATCGTTTAGTAAGACATATTCCGGATTTTTACCGTCCCATTTAACGATTCCGTGATAATTTGTACGTTTGACTTTTGCACTTATCTCTAATTTTGTATTCAGAATTGAGATTACAGTTGTGTATTTTTTTCCTGTAACGGCAGTTATTCCGACAACTCCGTCATTAGAAACCACAGCCATATTTTCGTGAATTCCGTTTGAACTTCCTTTATTTACCGTTAAAATATTATAAGGCTTATTTATTGAATTTTTTACAACTTTGGCAGATTTATAAAAAAGACCGAGATTTTGAATTTTCGGAGAGTACAAGTTCTTATCAGTAAGTGCATAATTTATATAATTATGCAGTAAATTATTTTCTTTGATAAGCTCTTCATTATCTGCCCTTAATGAAAAGTAATCTGTAATAGATGTAATTTTTGAATAAAAAAAACCGGAAACGGCATTTGCTGAATTTAAGATACCTGATGCTTTTTCAGTATTTCTTACGATTAAGAAAATTGAAATAATTTCAAGTAAAAGAAATAAAAGAAAAAAGTGAGCACTCTTTATAAAACTGAGAAATTCTTTCATATTACTGGTAAGATAAGAGGACTCATAATCATTTCGTTAACGCATTAAAAATTTGAATTTATCAATATTTTTTAATGCAATTCCCGTTCCGCGAGCAACAGCATGCAAAGGATCTTCAGCAATATGAAACTTCATATTTGTTTTTTCCGTTAATCGTGTGTCTAAACCTCTTAATAAAGCACCTCCGCCTGTTAAATAAATACCCTTTTGATGAACATCAGCATATAATTCAGGCGGTGTTTTCTCAAGAACACTTATAATGGCTAGCTCTAATTTAGCAATTGATTTATCCAAACAATGAGCAATTTCTTCGTGAGAAACAGGTATCTCAATGGGTAATGCAGTCATTTGATGCGGACCTCTTACAATAAATTTGTCAGGGACATTATCGACATCAGCTGTTGCTGCACCGACTTCAATTTTAATTTTTTCAGCTGTTCGTTCTCCGATTTTAATATTGTGCTGATGGCGCATATATTCACGAATATCTTGTGTAAAATCATCTCCTGCTATTCGAATGGATTTATTACTGACGATTCCGCCAAGAGATATTACGGCAATTTCAGTTGTTCCACCGCCGATATCTACAACCATATTTCCGGATGGGGCTTCAACATCAACTCCCATACCCAAGGCAGCAGCCATCGGTTCATAAATCATATAAACTTCTCTTGCTCCGGCATGCTCCGACGAATCTCTTACCGCTCTTATTTCAACTTCAGTACTTCCCGACGGAATACAAACAACTAATCTTAGAGAAGGGGAAAAAAACTTAGATTTGGAAGTTCCCATTTTAATCATCTCACGAATCATTAATTCAGCCGCCATAAAGTCAGCAATTACGCCGTCTCTTAAAGGCCTTATCGTTCGTATTCCTTCATGTGTTTTTCCGTGCATTTGTCTTGCTTTATGTCCTAAAGCAAATAACTTGTCACCCTCTCCGATTGCAACAATTGACGGTTCATCAACAACAATTTTATCATTTTCAATAATAATTGTATTTGCCGTGCCTAAATCCATGGCAATCTCTTTATTTAAAAAGCTGAATAATCCCATTCTTTGTCTTCCCGTGTTATTTTAATTATATATTTTCAAAATATGTTTAAAAAAAACTCTTCAATTAAAATAATTCATGAAGAGTTTTTTGCAATTCTTCAATTCTTTTTATTCGTAAATATGTGTTTCTGCTTTTGACGAAGCTTCAATCATATCATAATATTCTTTATCTGTTAAATCTTCATAATAAAAATTTATCGGATTAACAGGTCTTCCGTTTATTCTTACTTCATAATGTAAATGCGGTGCTTCCGATAAACCGGTACTTCCCACTAAACCGATAACATCCCCCCGTTTAACATGTTGACCCGGGCGAACAAGGATTTTACTCATATGTGCATAAACTGTTATATATCCGAACCCGTGATTTATTTTTACAACATTGCCGTATCCGCCGTGTGTGTTATTTGCTCTGAAAACAATACCGTCTCCCGAAGCATGTATCTC
>JANTGL010000151.1 GCA_024762915.1 Bacteroidales bacterium
CTGAAATATTTGGGTTTACCTGTTTCGGTAGGAATTGCACCGACAAAAACGCTGGCAAAGGTGGCGAATTTTTATGCTAAAAGATATCCTAAATTTGAAAATATATTGATACTTGATGAAGAGCAAAAAATAAAAGATGCTTTAAAATTAATTGATGTTGGTGAAATTTGGGGTATCGGCAGGCGGTTTAAAAAATTTCTGAAAGCAAACGGTATAAAATCAGCTTTGGATTTGAGAAATGCCAATGAACAATTTATAAAAAAACACATGAGTGTTGTCGGTTTAAGAACCGTAAAAGAATTGAAAGAAGAATCGTGCATTAAAGTTGAAAGTATCCGCGAAGACCGAAAAAATATGGCTCATACGAGAACTTTTAAACATCCGATAAAAACAAAAGAAGACCTGAAAGCAATTATTTCAACTTTTACGGTTCGGCTTACCGAAAAATTACGATTTCAAAAATCAGCAGCAAATATGATTGGTGTTTTTGTTGAAACAAGTCGATTTGAAAATAAGAAATACCGCTATTATAATTCAAAAACGGTGAATTTGCCGGTGCCTTCAAACGATACGTTTGAATTGATAAAATATGCTTTGAAATTAACGGATGCAATTTTTGTTTCCGGCTATAAATATAAAAGAGCCGGTGTTATGGTTTTCGGACTGCAAAATTCCGATCATTTGCAATATTCTTTGTTTGACACGGTTAATCGTTATAAACATAACAAAATTTTTAATTCCGTTGATTTTTTAAATGCTTCTTACGGCAGAGATGTCGTAAAATATGCCGTACAAGGCGATAATACTAAAATTTCCGTTCAGGAACGGCTGTCTCCTCAATATACCACTTCTTGGAACCAAATAATAAGGGCTAAGGCAGACGAAAATCTTCCGCTTGTATCTTTTTAAATAATTTTACCGAATTTTTATCTTCACACCTTATATATAAGGTTTCAATTGTTTCGTTAAAAACAGGATGAATAAAATCAGGTGCAATTTGAATCATCGGTTGCAGTACAAATCGACGGAGCTGCAATAAAGGGTGGGGGATTGTTAAATGTTCGGAATTGATAATTTTAGTTCCGTAAAAAAGAATATCGATATCAATAATGCGTGATGAATACACGTGTTTTCCGTTTTTTGTATACGTTTTTGACTTTCTGCCCAGCTCTTTTTCAATTTTTTGAGTTTCCGATAAAAGTTTTTCCGGTAATAAATTACTTTGAATTTCAATAACGGCGTTCAGATAATGGGTATCTTCATAAGCCCATGATTTACTCACGAAAATATCGGAAATTGTTATCAAATTTCCTGCATAGTTTTGGATTTGTTCAACGGATTTTTTCAGTTGATTTAAACGATTCCCTTTGTTACTCCCCAATGAAAGAAATACTTGTGCCATTTTTGTATTTAAATTTTATTCAGAATAAAGATAAACTTTTTTCAAATAAAATCAGAAAAATTTGCAGAAAAATAAAAAAATATAATAATTTTGCACTCCTAAATTTAATGACCCATGGTGTAATGGTAACACAGCTGGTTTTGGTCCAGCCGTTCCAGGTTCGAATCCTGGTGGGTCAGCTGAAAAACTCGTTAACAATCGTTGATGAGTTTTTTTAATTTAAAAGAATCCGGTTATACCGAAATGCAAAGAATACAGAATAAAAATAAGATACAGCAGTGTAAAATTTTTTTATCAAAAAAGTTTTTTATAACTTTATACTTTGTTTCTGTAATATAAAAAATATATGATATGAAAACATCTTTTAAACTAATCACATTTATTTTTGCTGTAAGTATGCTGTTCCTTTTTACGGCATGCGGAGAAGATGCAAATAATAATAACAATGAAAAAGATTCATTAAATCAGGACGTTACTGAGATTAATGAAGATAATCTTATTACGTATTTGGTTCCTTCACCCAAGGATATGTTTGCATTTACCAAAGAAGGGGATTTAAAGTATTCGGCAAATGTATTAAATGCTAAAGATAATGCCGATAAATATATTGATACGAAATCACAAGAAATCGGTTTCGGAATTTATTCTGCTGATTTGGCTTATACTGCTGCATTCAATCAAACAAATACTGCCGGAGAATACCTTAAAGTGGTGGAGAGTTTGAGCGATAAAATCGGTCTCGGTTCGGTATTTACCGAAAGTTTAATTAATCGGTTTAAGAAAATCGAAAATAAAGACTCCTTATTAAAAGTTACGAATGATACCTATTATGATATTGTTAAGTTTTTAGAAGATAATGACAGAAATACCTCTTTATCATTAATTTCAGTAGGCGGATGGGTTGAAAGTTTGTATATTGTTACAAATTTGCAAGATAAATATCAAAAAGATAATAATATTATTCAATTAATTGCAGACCAAAAAAATATTTTCGAAAATATTGTTTTGTCGCTTCAACAAAGAGAAGCTGACCCGAATGTTGCTGATTTAATTCAAGAATTGCAAGCCGTAAAAACTGTTTATGACGGACTGGAAGTGATTAAAATTGAAAATCCGAATGTTAAAAATGCAAAAGCGAATCAAATTATTGTCGGCGGATCTACTAAAATTGTGATGACTGAAACTCAATTCAATCAACTTAAAAAAGCAATGGCTGATGTAAGAAATAAATTAGCCGGTTCTGACGTTTAAAAAATTCTAACTATTAAAATTGAAGATTATGAAAACTAAATTGATATATATTATTGCATTGTTTCTTGTATTTCCGTTATTTTCGGATGCACAATCCAAATGTTCTGACTTTTTCAGATACAGAAGACCCGAAGCTCCGTATGAATATAACGATCAATCAAGCAGTGCGGTATGCGTAACCGGACAAACCTACGAATTTATTCTGCCTTTAACAAAAGGGAAAGATTTCCGATTAAAATTCTATGCTGCTGCTGTTTTTAATAACAAAATAAATTTTAAAATTATTGACGAAAGCACTCATGAAACAGTTCTTGACCTTCCCGGAGAAAGTCCTGCGAGAGCAGAAGGAACATGTGTGTTAGCGGATTATTATAATGAAGATAACGGAAAATCATTACATCCGTATTTTGATTTTTATCCCGCAACGTCTACGACATTAAAAATTATTATTGAAGTTTTACCTGTTCCGCAGGAAGAAAGTGATAATCCGAATGTTAAAAAACAAGCAAAAATGAACAGAGGTTGTGTAACGGTTGTTGTTCTTGATAAACCGTCAGAGAATTCTTCGTTTTGATAAAATGAAACTATGTATTTAAAGCTTGCATTTTGCAAGCTTTTTTATTTTAATATGAAGCTTTTATATTCAATCGGTATTTTTTTTTATAATTTGTTGATTAAATTTTCCTCAGGGTTTAATTCAAAAGCAAAATTAAGAAAAGACGGCGTAAATTTCACATTTGAAACCCTAAAATCGTTTAATTCAAAGCATGTAATTTGGGTACATTGTGCTTCTCTCGGGGAATTTGAACAAGGCAGACCTCTAATTGAAAAAATCAAACAAAAATATTCAGATTATCAAATTGCTTTAAGTTTTTTTTCACCCTCAGGTTATGAAATTCGAAAAAAATATGAATTAGCAGATCTTGTTTTTTATCTGCCGGGAGATTCCTTCAAAAATGCAAAAAAACTGATCTCTCTTTTAAACCCGAAACTTGTTTTTTTTGTTAAATATGAATTTTGGTATTGGTATTTACGTGAATTAAAAAACCAACAAATTCCGACTTATTTAATTTCAGGAATATTCAGAAAAAAACAAATCTTTTTTAAATTTTACGGTTCTTTTTTCAGAAAGATTTTAAAAAACTTTACACATTTATTTGTTCAAAATACGATTTCTGCCGATTTATTAAAACAGGCAGGAATACAAAATGTAAGTATCACCGGAGATACGCGTTTTGATCGTGTTTTTGAAATTGCATCTAACAGAAAACGGATTGAAATCATTGAAAATTTCATTAAAGATAAATTGGTTTTTGTTGCCGGAAGCACATGGAAACCGGATGAAGATATTATTTTTCAATTTATGAATTTACCGGGAAATAAGAATGTAAAATATATTATTGCTCCGCATGAGATTAAAAATGAGAATATTAAGAGGATTATTAATTTAGCAGATAAAAATGTAATTCGTTATTCTGAAAGTAACAGTGAAAATATTTTAAGTACTGATATTTTAATTATTGATAATATCGGATTGTTATCATCCGTATACGCTTATGCCGATGTTGCATATATCGGAGGCGGTTTCGGTGCGGGAATTCACAATACCCTTGAAGCAGCCGTTTACGGAATACCCGTTATTTTCGGATCGAAATATCAAAAATTTGATGAGGCAAAAGAATTAATTAAAAGAAAAGCCGGGTTTTCTATTACGAACAAAGAAGAATTTAACGTTATATTACAAAATCTTATTCGCGATATAAATTTAAGAATGCAAAGCGGGAAAAATGCCGAAATGTATATTAAAGAAAATATCGGTGCAACAGAAAAAATCTTAACAGCCGTCAGTTTATAAATTATTCGATTAACTTAGCCCTTTAATGCTTCGGCACCTGCCGTAATTTCCAGAATCTCTTTTGTAATAGCTGCTTGTCGAGCTTTATTGTAACTTAAAGTTAAAGAACGAATCATTTCACTTGCATTATCAGTTGCTTGATGCATCGCAGTCATTCTGGCACCTTGTTCGGCGGCATAGGAATCCGTAACGGCAGCAAAAAGTTGAGTTTTAAGCGAATCCGGTATTAAAGTATCGAAAATGTATTGTTGCGAAGGTTCAAAAATGTAATCATTATTCTCTGTCGAACTGTTTTCTTCATGTTTTACAGGTAAAAATTGTTCTTGAGTTAAAATTTGAACGGCAGCGTTTTTAAAACGATTGTAAACAATTTCAATTTTATCGAATTTTTTATCGGTAAAATAATGCATCAGTTTTTCGGCAACGTCTGCAATATTATTAAACGTTAAATCATCATAAAGCGTATCAAAATCCGCATCAATTTTATAGCCTTTAGCTTGTAAAATTTGGCCGCTTTTTGACCCGATTGTATAAATTGAAACATTCCCTTTTCGGTATTGATCGGCATATTGTCCTTCTGTTAATTCAATGATTTTTTTAACGATATTTGCATTAAACGGTCCGCATAAACCTCTGTTAGAGCTAATTGCAACAAGCAGCACCTGTTCTTCAGATCTTTCGGCAGCATAAATATTTTCGGCACTTCCGCCTTTTACGTCACCCAATCGACTTAAAATTTCATTCAATTTATTGGCATAAGGTCTTAATTGAGTGATGGCATTTTGTGCTTTTCTCAATTTAGCGGCCGATACCATTTTCATGGCATTTGTAATTTGTCGGGTCGATTTAACCGATGTTATTCTGGTACGTATTTCTTTTAAATTTGCCATTTGCAAACAGTTATTTTATCATTAAAGGAACAATGTCGTCATTAATTATTTTATAAATAATTCCGCGTTTTAAATTCATGTCATCACTGATATCTGCATAACATTTTTCCGTTTTATAAAAAACTTCATTTGTTTTCGGGTCGATAAATTCAGCAAATCCGTTTGTAGAATCCCAATTATATTCGATGTCAAAAGATAATACAAAATCTGAAATATTTTTATTATCCGTAATTTTCCAGTATCCTAAATTTTTTAATTTTCTTCCGGCATGAATTGCTGCATTTTTGTCATGTGTATCAATAAATACCCGATGACCCTTTGCCGCTAAACTTTTAAGTAAATCTTTATTTTCTTTATAATCAGGAGCTGCAGAAGCCACATTTTCATCATTAAAAAAATCACGTTCACCGTTTTGATAGGTGATTTCTTTAATATCTGATTTGCTTATCACATATACAGGCCCGTCTTGATTTGAAAATTTCTTGTATTTTATTGTATTTAATCCTACTTCAATAACTTTTGCTTCAATTTTCACGGAATCATATTTTAAGATAATGTCTTGTGAATAGCCGTTTATTGAAATTAAAAGAACAATTACAAAAATAAAAATTGATTTTTTCATAGTTTCTAAGTTAAAGAATTTACCAGTTCGATATATTCATTTGCCGCATCTTCGTTACTTTTCCCCTTTTGCTCTTCCCATGCATCGTATTTAGCTGCACCTTTAAAATCAAATCCTCCGGGACGTTCACCCGAAACATCACCTTCCGTAACTTGCTTATAAAGCGCATATAATTTTAATAAAACATCGTTTGAAGGACGCTCAGTTAACATTTTTGATTTTGCAACTGCTTCTTCGAATATCTTTAAATCCATTTTCTTTATTTATATGCTGATGAAATATTTTTTGCAACTTCTTCTAATACTTTGGTTTCCGCATCGGTATATTTTCCTTTTGAAAGCGATTCTAAAACATCGGCATGCTTGGTTTTTAAGAAATCTAAGTATTCTTTTTCAAAATCACTCACTTTATCTTCGGGAACATCACGTAATAAACCTTTTGTACCGGCAAAAATAATAGCTGTTTGATCTTCGACTTTGAAAGGGTCAAATTGTTTTTGTTTCAGAATTTCAACATTTCGTCTTCCTTTTTCCAATACCGATAAAGTTGTTGCATCCAAATCGGAACCGAATTTTGA
>JANTGL010000152.1 GCA_024762915.1 Bacteroidales bacterium
GATTCAAATAATCCGATGTCAGGTATAGTTATATACAGCAGTTCATTTGATGCACTTGTATCGGTAAATGATACGATTACCCTTACCGGACAAAAAGCATTTTCATACGGAATGACTGAAATAGTAAATCCTGTTTTAATAAATACGGTAACAGGCGGTTCTGCAACAGCTGCAATTATCGATCCTGCTGATATTGAATACAATAAAACACAGGACGACCCGACGGCAGAACCTTGGGAAGGTCAACTGGTCACAGCAGCCAGTATTGTAATTGACAGTTTAGGAGCTAATTACGAATATTTCGGACATGATTGTGCAGGTAATATCATTTGTTTTGATGACGATGTCGATTATCATTACGGAAGCGGTTTTGCTTTATCCAACGGAAGCATGTATAACATTACAGGTGTGGTAACTTATTCATACAGCCATTATAAAATTAATCCGAGAGGAACAAATGATGCAACCGAAATCGTAAGAGATATGACTTCCGTTGTTGAAGACCCCGCAAATCAAATTACCGATGCTACAATTGATGCAACAGTTCCTGTTGATTCGCTTAATGCAATAGAAGTTTTTAAATTTAAAGTTACGGACGAAGGAAGTGACGGTTTCCCTACAAAAATTCATTTTCTTGATATTTATACAGGTCCGAATAATACTGTAGATTTTAGCGGTGATATAATAAGCGGCGGTTGGTTTGATTTCGGTGATGCTGCAAATCCGATTGTTATTCTTGCCGACCCTGTGTTTGACACCGATCATTTTACTTTTGAAGTTGATCCTGAAACTGCTGTTATCGACAACGGAACAAGTAAAGAAGTCATTATGCATCTTTGGTTTGATCCTGCATACATTGTTGACGAAAGTGTTATGCAATTTATGGTAAAAGCCGATCCTCACGGATTTGTTGCTGAATGCATGAATTCACAATTTGCTCCTGCTTTTACATCTGATGTTGTAGGAGGTTCTTTAACACTTGATACAAATATAAGTGTTGAAGGTATTAACGGAAAATTAATTTCTGTTTATCCTAATCCATCCGGCGGAATATTTAATATCAATGTATCAGAAAATTATAAATTAGAAGTTACGGATATTACGGGAAGAGTGATAAAAACTGAAAATTTAACCGGAAATACAAGTATTCAAATAAATACTTCAGGTGTTTATTTCTTAAAATTTTCAAATAATAAAGGTTCTTATACACAAAAAGTAATTGTTAAATAAGTTTCTTAAATAAAAATCAATAATATATATAAGGTGTCGGTTTTTTATCGACACCTTTTATAATTTCTTTTCGCTTACTAAAATCATTTAAATCAAAAATTTGTAAATTAAAAAAGAATGCTTACTTTTGCGGGCTCATTTTAATGAACGAATACATATAAATTAAAAACAAACGAATTATGATGAATCAGTACGAAACCGTTTTCATTGTTACTCCCGTTTTATCTGATGACCAGGTAAAGGAGACGGTAAAAAAATTCAAAAAGATTCTCACCGACGGCGGTGCAAAAATCTTAGTTGAAGAAGACTGGGGATTAAGAAAACTCGCTTATCCCATCAAACACAAAACCACAGGGTTTTATAATTTAATTGAATTTGAAGCCGAAGGTGCTCTTATTGAAAAGTTAGAAACTGAATTTCGAAGAGATGAAAAAATTATCCGTTTTTTAACCTTTAAAATGGATAAATATGCTGTTCAATATTCAGATAAAAAGAAAAAATTAAAAAAAGAAAATTCTAATTAATTAAAAGAGAAAAAATGGCTGATAAAAATGTTAGATATTTAACACCGGTAGCGGTTGACACTAAAAAAACTAAATATTGTCGTTTTAAAAAACACAAAATTAAATATGTTGATTATAAAGATGCGAATTTTTTAAGACAATTCTTAAACGAACAAGGTAAAATTTTACCCAGACGTTTAACCGGTACATCTTTGAAATACCAACGAAAAGTTTCAAAAGCCGTAAAACGAGCAAGACATCTTGCTATTTTGCCTTATGTAACTGATTTAATGAAATAAATAAAAAATTATTTTGATATGGAAATCATTTTAAAAGAAGATATAAATAACCTGGGATATAAAGATGATATTGTACAAGTTAAACGCGGTTATGCCGTAAATTATCTCATTCCCCGGGGAATTGCAGTAAGAGCCGATAAATCGGCTAAAAAAGTTCGCGAAGAAAATTTGAAACAACGTGCTCATAAAGAAGAAAACCTTCGAAATGATGCTCAGGTAATTGCCGATCAACTTAAAAATAAAGAAATTAAAGTAGGTGCAAAAACCAGTACGAAAGGTAAAATTTTCGGATCGGTTACGAATATTCAACTCGCTGATGCAATTAATAAAAAAGGATTTGATATTGACAGAAAGAAAATTTCAATTGTTCAAAAAGAAGTCAAAGAAATAGGGAAATATGATGCCGTTATTAAATTGCATCGAGACGTAAAAGTTGAATTAACTTTTGAAGTCGTTTCTGAATAAATTCATATAAATATGAAAGAAAAAAGGACAGCCGTTTTTGGTTGTCCTTTTTTGTATTTATATTTACAAATAATTTTTTTTTGTAAATTAGCAATCTTATTAAAAATTTGACAAAAGTGAGTAATAAAGGAACCGTTTTTAGTTTAAAATATACTTTAACAGGATTTATTGCAGGAATTATTATCAGCATTCTCAGTATCATTATTGCCGTTAATTCTGCAGACATCAACTTTTTAAATACAGAATCTTTGTCACGTTTCTTGGCAGAGCATAATTTTGTGGGTTTTATTATCTTTTTACCCGTATTTATTACAACGGTAATCGGTTATATTACGGATTCAAGTTTAAATAATTTATTACGAGCTAAAGAAATTGAATTTGAAGAAACAAAACAACATTCTCAGCAAATTTATAATTTTATTGATAAACTCAGAAAAGGAGAATCTGTTCAAAAGTTAAAGAATTTACCCGAAAACGATAAAATAATTCAATCATTAATTAATTTAAGTGAAGAAATCGAGACACGTCAAAAAGAAGAAGAAATAAGAAAGAAAGAAGATGCACAACGTGCTGAAACTTCTGAAGGATTGGCTTATTTCGGTGCCGTTCTTCGAGAACATAATAATACCATTGAAGAATTAACACAAACAGTTACAAATGAGTTAGTTAAATATGTTGATGCCTATCAGGCAGCATTTTATTTAATAGATGAATCATCGCCTGAAAAAATAATTAAAGAAGTTGCAAATTTTGCTTCCGGAAGAAAACGATTTGCTTCAAAAGAACTACAATGGGGTGAAGGACTGCCGGGTGCTTGTGTCATAGAAAAGAAAACAAATTATCTGAAAAATATTTCAGATGAATATTTAGAAATTGAATCCGGTTTGGGAAGTGCAAAACCGAGAAGTTTATTAATCGTTCCGATTGTTACACAGGAAGGTGTTATACACGGTGCGTTAGAATTAGCTTCATTTAAAGAATATGAAGATTATGAAGTAAAATTTATAGAACAAGTTGCCGAAAATACGGCGATGACAATTTCAACATTAAAAATTAATAATGAAACAGCTATTCTTTTGAAAGAATCAAGGGAACAAGCAAGTGCATTATCAAATCGAGAAGACGAATTGCAGAAAACCATTTCGGAGATGAGGCGCTTACAGGAAAATGCTGATATTCAGAGTGCTGCATTCCGATCGTATCAAGATTCGACAAATAAAGCTTTGATAAGAGCAGAATTTTCTAATGAAGGAAAATTACTGTTTGCAAACAGAAAATTTTTAAAACTTTTTGAATATAAATCAAATTCGGAAATTGAAGATGAAGACATTTTAAAATTTACAAGTCCGGAAGATAACGAATGGTTTCATAAATTAAAAGAATTAATTTTTAATAAAGATTCCCATTTTGAAGGACTTTTAAAGCATTTAACAAAATCCGGAAAAACCTTATGGATAGAATCTTCATATATCGGATTAAAAAACGAAAAAGGGAAAACAGAAAAAATTTTATTTCTCGGAATTGATACAACACAATTGAAAACGGATGTTTTAAACCTTGATTTAAAAATTAACCAACTTAATGATGCTTTATATACTGTAGATTTCAGACCAAGCGGTGAAATCCTTAATGTTGGTGAACTTTTCAGTTCTAAAACAAATTATTCTAAAGAATATTTAATCAATAAAACAATTTTTGATATATTGAGTGAAGCTTCTTCCGCTAATATTAAAAATATCCTAAGTCAAACTTCTGATTTGAAAATGATTTATGAAGGTGAAATAGAGCTAATTAAAGAAGCAGGTGAAATAATCTTTTTATACGGAACAATTATTCCCGAAAAAGATATTAACGATAATGTCAATTCATTGAAAATTTTAGCTTATGATTATTCTCAACAAATTGAATTTGCAAACAAAATAAAACAACAAGAAGAGATAATTCAAAATCAAATTAAAGAAATTGAGGCAACAAAAGAGCGGATGAATCGACGAGTTGAACAAGTAAAAGAGGATATGCGTGATTTATATATTGATACGGAAACAGCCTATATTTTCAGTAAAAAGACCCTTGAATTGCTTCCTGATGCGGTTATCACTATTGATAAAGATAATAACTTGGAATTTATAAATGACCTTGCATCTCAATTGTTTCTTGTGAAAAGTGACAAATTAATCGGGGAAAATATAAAAACTTTATTGCCTGAAATTGATAATAAACCTGAAGGTATTTATTTAGGTGATATTTTTAATGTCGATAATCAGGAACTTCCGGAGGGTATAGAAACGGATGTATATATTCTTAATGAAAAGAAAAAACCTGAAAGATTAAAAGTTTTGTTAATTAAAGTATCCGTAGGTTTAAGACAACAACTGACGGCTTTCCTGAAAAAATCCTAATTATTTGGAAATAAATATATTTGTAATTTAAAGGCATTGATTATGTTTTTAACAGAAGTTTCTGAAAAAAGATTGGTTAAAGATTTCCATAAAGTACCGCGCATTATATATAAAAATGATTCGAATTGGATTCCTCATATTGAAAATGATATTGAAAAAAAGTTTCATTCAAAAACCAATAAATTATATGACGGAAACAATGCTAAACGGTGGATATTAAAAGATGACAATGAGAATATAATCGGCCGAATTGCTGCTTGGAAACATCCGAAACATTTTATTAAATTTAAACAAGCTACCGGAAGCATCGGTTTTTTTGAATGCATTGATAATCAGGAAGCGGCAAATTTGCTTTTTGATACGGCAAAAGAATGGTTGAAGGAACTTGGTGCCGAAGCAATGGACGGCCCCATAAATTTCGGCGAGAAAGACCAATTTTGGGGATTGTTGGTCAAGAATTTTAAAGAACCGAATACCTACAGAATGAACTATAATCCGGAATATTATGTCCAACTATTTGAAAATTACGGATTTAAAATCTTCTACAATCAATTGATGTATCATCGATTAATGACTGACCCGGCACAGGAAGTTTTTGTCAGAAAAGCCGATATCTTACGGAAAGACCCGAAGTTTGAATGTCGAAATATCAAAGGGCTGAGTCTTGAACAAGTTGCAAAAGATTTTATAAATGTTTATAATGACGGTTGGGGGCATACTCGGAAAAATTTTAAGAAATTAGAAGTTCCCGCAGCCGTTAAAATTATGAAATCAATGAAATCTGTTATCGATTCCGATATTTTTGTTTTTGCTTTTTATGATAACCGACCGATCGGGATGTATATCAATTTACCCGAATTAAATCAAATTTTTAAACATTTTAACGGGAAAATGAATCTAATCGGTAAATTGAAGTTTTTATTTTATAAATATTTTAAAAAACCGGATACCATGTACGGCTTAGTATTTGGTGTAGCTCATGATTTTCACGGAAAAGGAGTTGAAGGTGCCATGATTAAATTTGCCGAAGAAACCATTGTTCCCCTTAACAGGTATAAAGATACGGTTCTGACTTGGATTGGTGATTTCAATCCTAAAATGATGAAAGTTTGTGAGAATCTCGGAGCAAAACAATACAGAACTTTTTCAACATACAGATATCTTTTTGACAGGTCAATTCCTTTTGAAAGAGCAACAATAGACGAATCTTAAAAACAATATTATGGTCGTATTAATCCTTTTCTACCTTCTGTTTCCTGCAGTAATTCTTTTTCTTACGCATAAATTCTCAACAATGAATAAAATCGGCTCTGTACTGATTGCCTATTTTTTCGGATTAGTATTAGGAAACAGCGGATTAATGCCGGATAATGTTCAAGAAATTCAAAAAAACTTTTCGGAAATAAGTGTTTTGTTGGCTTTACCTTTATTGCTTTTTTCTGCAAACATAAAAGCATGGCTTCATGTTGCGGGTAAAACGATGTTGTCCGGTTTATTAGTGGCAATTGCCGTGGTTATTGTCGTTGTTTCTGGTTATTTTATTTTTGTAAAGGACATTCCGGAGGGTTGGAAAGTTGCCGGTTTGTTGACCGGAGTTTATACCGGCGGAACACCGAA
>JANTGL010000153.1 GCA_024762915.1 Bacteroidales bacterium
ATACAATAACAGATTTTGTTAAGAAAGAGGACTTTGAAAACACGGAAAACATCATTGAAAGACAGCAAGATTTAATAGAAACCATTAACAAGTACCGCATAAAACAAATTAAACGTATTAAAAATAAAGAAATCGGTACTAAAAACAGTATTTTATATATGAACATTCTGACAGAAACAAAAAATATTACCTTATACATTGTAAATCTGTATAAATCTCAAAGAGACTTTAATTCTGTTCAAAATAAAACATAGATTTTATTTTTCTTTTAATTCAAATTTATATTTTTGAGGATTATTTGTGTTCACAATTAATTCTTTTAAATGAAATACGGAATAGTTGAATTCCTGACCTTGCTGGGCTCTTTAGGAATATTCTTATACGGGATGAAACTGATGAGTGAATCCCTGCAAAAAGTTGCCGGAGATAAAATGCGAGCCATTTTAACGGCAATGACTTCCAACAGAGTAAAAGGTATATTTACCGGATTTCTGGTAACGGCAATCATTCAATCCTCATCGGCAACAACGGTTATGGTTGTCAGTTTTGTAAATGCCGGTTTGCTTTCTTTGGTAGAATCTATCGGCGTTATTATGGGAGCAAATATCGGTACGACGGTAACAGCTTGGCTAATATCCGTTCTCGGATTTAAAGTCCATATGGCAACGATTGCTATTCCGTTAATCGGTATCGGTTTTCCTTTGCTTTTTTCAAAAAATACGCGCCGAAAATCTTGGGGAGAACTTATCATCGGTTTTTCATTATTATTTATCGGATTGGGTTATTTAAAAGAATCCGTTCCGGATATAAAAAGTAATCCCGAAATTTTACATTTTTTGGGAAATTATACCGATTTAGGTTATTTGTCATTATTATTATTCCTTGGTGTCGGAACATTGTTAACCGTTATCATTCAATCTTCAAGTGCCACGATGGCTTTAACACTTGTCCTTTGTTTCAACGGTATTATTTCTTTTGAAATGGCGGCAGCCATGGTTCTCGGTGAAAATATCGGAACCACCATTACGGCAAATTTAGCAGCAACGATTGCCAATGTTTCGGCAAAAAGAGCTGCCAGAGCCCATTTTATTTTTAATGTCTTCGGGGTTATCTGGATACTCATCCTGTTTTATCCCGTCATCAAGCTTATAAATTGGTTTGTTGTTGATTTGGGAAGCCCTTCTCCGTTGACAAATTCAGCTTCGATTCCGATTGCTTTATCCGTTTTCCATACGACTTTTAATATTATGAATACTTTTATTATGGTATGGTTTGTCCGGTTAATTGAAAAAATTGTTATTAAGATTGTTCCCGATAAAGATTCTGATGAAGAATTCCGTTTAAAATATATCAACACCGGAATGGTTTCAACTTCTGAATTAGCAATTTTACAAGCCCGCAAAGAAATATATGTATACGGGGAGCGGGTTACCAAAATGTTTGGCTATGTAAAAGAATTGTTTTCGTCCGTTAAGGAAAAAAAAATTGAAAAACTTGTTAAGAAAATCGAAAAATACGAAGAGATTTGTGATCGCATGGAAATTGAAATTGCCGATTATTTGGCAAAAGTATCCGAAAGTGAATTGAGCGAATCCGGATCCTTAAAAATCCGAGGGATGTTTGAAATGATTGATAATATAGAAAGTATCGGTGATGCTTGTCATAATCTTGAAAAAGCACTTGTTCGTAAAAAAGAAACAAAAGTTGATTTTCCGAAAGATATTACCGATAATATTTTAAAAATGTTTAATCTGATTGATAATGCTCTTGAAGAAATGCTGAATAATCTTAACAAAGACTACGGCGAAGTTGAAATAAGCAAAGCTTTCGAAATTGAAACAGATATTAATAAATACAGAAATTTTTTACGCGAAGACCATATAAAAAACATCAAATCTAAGAAATATAAGTATAAAGCCGGGGTTCTTTATAATGAGTTATTCTCAAATTGTGAAAAATTAGGTGATTATGTTATCAATATTTCCGAATCCATTCGAGATACTCAAGTAAACTAAGAAAAAACCTGAGCTAAAACGGTTAAAGATTTCAATTTTCCCGGTCGATTTAAATGGATGTTATAAAAATTTATAATTCCTTGAAGCAGTTCCCTCCGTTCCGGATTTGACAATTTAAAAACGCTGCGTTCAAAACTTTGTATTTTTGTTAATTCATAGAATTTTCGACTCATTGATTCATTAAAAAAATTTCTGTGATTCGGATAACCGATAATAAATTTTGCCGCCTGTAAATCGAATATTTTTTTGGAAGAGGAATAATTATTTTCGGGCATAATTCCTAAATATTCCGTTAAATGATACAAAAAATTAATATGAAAATCATTAACTGCACAATTCTCCGAATCCAATAATTTCACCGAATTAAAAATATAATCAAATAAGTCTTTATCTGTCTGATTTTCTTCAAGAACCTTGCTGATAAATTCAGCAAGAAAAAGACTTAAGCTTTGTTTGTAAATATCAAACGGAATTGTTTTAAATATTTCAGAAGCCGAAACTTCTTTGATTTTTTGTAAGCCGGGCTTTTCTTTGTTATAAACCTGCATATCAAGCATATACATTGGTTGCAGCAGGTTTAGTACAGATTTTTTTTTAGCAGATGTTGAAACGAAATACAAATAGGATTGAAGTCCGAATTTTTTTGTGAAAATTTTCAGAATTAGTTTTGAATCGGAAAATTTCAATCGATGTAATAAAATGCCTTGTGTAGAAAATATCATTATCCTGCTTAATATAAAAAGCAAAGTTAGTAAAATTTACATCTGTCCGAAATCATAAAATTAAATGATAAGTTGTGAAATATAATGAATTATTGTATCTTTATTAAATATAAACCTCAAAATCAATTATTATGAAACATCTTTTTTTTATTGTGTTTTTTGCTTCACTGGTAATTACACCAAATTACGGACAAGGGATCAAGGAGCAAAAAATAAAGACTACGGTTAATTCGGCGACTATTTATTTAACAGGGGCCGAAATTCACAGAAATAAAACCGTTAATTTGAAAGCCGGCAAAACAAAATTAATTTTCACCAATTTGTCTCCGAAAATTAATTCTAAAAGCATTCGAATTACGACCGGTAAAAACATTGACTTACTGGGCATTACAAGTACCGTTAATTATCTTGCAGAAGAAAAAAATCTGCCTCGAACAAAACGCTTACAAGATTCATTACAACTTATTTCCGATAAGATTCAAAACATTTCAGATCAAGCAGATGCCTATACAATTGAGAAAAAAATGCTGCTTTCAAACATTTCGATAGGCGGACAAAATAAAGGCGTAAGTGTCACGGAATTGAAAATGGCATCCGATTTTTATCGAACACGAATAACGGAGGTTAACAGAAAATTAAGCATTCTGAAATCGCAAAAGAATAAACTTACCAAAGAATCACAAAAAGTTCAAAAGCAACTAAATGAGTTGAATGTTAATTCCAATTACAGCCGTTCCGAAATCAGTGTTTTAGTGGCTTCAGAATCCGCAGTTTCAAGTAAAATAGAGTTAAAATATATCATCAATACGGCCGGCTGGTCTCCCTCATATGATATTAAAGCAACAGATACCGATAAACCCGTAAAACTTGAATACCGTGCAAAAGTGTATAACAATTCAGAAATTGATTGGAAAAATATCAAAATAAAATTGTCTACGGCCGATCCGAACCTCAGCATTACAAAACCAATATTAAATCCTTGGTATTTAAAATACAAAACTTATTCATACTATAATAACGCACGGTATAAAAAAACCGAAGGTTATATCCAAAACAAAATTCAATCAAACAATATGCCCATGGTTTCTCAGGATGAAGAATCATTAGAAGAAAATGTTGTGGTTTCTGACACCTATGCCGATGCTGAAGTTCCGGAGCTCAGTGCCGAATTTAATATTAAAAAAACTTATGACATTCCTTCCGATGACAAACCCTATATTGTTGATATTAACGAATATGAATTACCGGCAAGTTATAAACATTACGCAGTTACAAAACTTGATAAAGATGTTTTTCTTTTAGCAAGAATTACCGGATGGCAAGATTTAAATCTGATTGAAGGTCCTGCAAATGTTTATTATTCAGGCACATATCTTGGTCAAGCGTTTATTGATATTCGAAACGTAAAAGACACACTGGATCTTTCCCTGGGTCGTGACGGAAAAGTATTAGTTACCAGAACAAAATTAAAAGCATACAGCAGCTCTAAAATCATAGGAACGAAACGAAAAGAAACCATGACTTATGAGTTAATTGCCCGCAATAATCGCAAAAGTGAAATTAATCTTCAAATTTTAGATCAAATACCGATTTCTCAAACCGATGAAATTGAAGTGAAAGTTTTGGAAACATCGGGAGCCGTTGCAAATGAAACAACCGGCAAACTAAAATGGGAATTTAAATTAAAACCCGGGGAAACAAAGAAAATTACATTATCATTTGAAATAAAGTATCCTAAAAATAAAGAAATTCAAATTGATCAAAAAAAATCAAGACAGATCAGATATTTTTAAAACTATTTGAAACATCGGATAATTTAAAAAATTATCCGATGTTTTTTTACCAACTTATTTACGGTTTATAAACAATTTTATTGAATTTAAAATTCTTTCCGTCAGAAAATTTAAAAAAGTAAATACCGGCTGACAAATTATATTTTGAAGCGTTGAAGGGTTTTACATATTTTCCGGCCGAGATTAATTCATTATTAATAATTGAACAGATCATTTTTCCCGTAATATCATAAACAGATAAAGAAACAGTCTGTTTTTTTCTTAACTTAAAAGAAAAATAAAATTCATCATCGGACGGATTCGGATAAACTTTTTGTTCCCCTAAATCAGTATTATTTAAAATTCCGATATTATCGGGAACAATTGTTTTCAAACTTAATGTTGAACCGTCTGCTCTTGCCCAAATCGGAGCAATTTTGTCATTGTGGGCACTAATACAAGTATAATCTCCGAAAAACACACTTGCCGACGGATTAAAAGGGGTTTCACTGATTTTAATATTTGCAAATGTTTCACCGCCGTCATCCGAAACAGCCATATAAACATCCGTATTATTATCCGTATAATTTCTTCTGTCATAAAAAACAAAATACAATTTCCCGTTGGTTTGGTCTATATCCATCCAAGTAAAAAATTGTTGTCTGTTTGAATCATCATTATTTACACGTATTTTACTACTCCATGTATTTCCGCCGTCAAGAGATTTCACTAACCAAACATCGGTATTATTTGTACCGTTTTGTTGATCTGTCCAGTTAATATATAATGTTCCGTTGTTTGCACCTCCGCTTGTATCACATTTTAATATCGGTAAACCGTTGCATCTGTATATTCCCGGAATATCGTATGCCCAACCGCCCGGAAAATCGCTTACAAAAACATCTTCTTCTAACCACGTATTTCCGTAATCTGTTGATTTGTCAAACATTATTGCATTTGTACCGTCCGGTTTTTTCCCGGCCCATGCAACATAAATTTCACCGGAAGGTCCAACGGCCGGAACAGCTCCTTCTACCGTATTATCATCATCAAAACAATCTCCGGATGTTTGATTAATTCTTAGTGCTTGCGACCATGTTGTTCCTGCATTTTCTGATTTCGAAAACATAATTCGTGAACTGTCATTCGGATTTGAGCTTCCGTAATCATCAAATTCAGTCCAAGTTACATAAATATTATTAGTAATTCTGTCAATAGTAGGCCATTCTTTATCTTGAACTTTTGTTCCGTTTAAACCGGTATAAGAACCATTATTCCAGCTTTCACCTGCATCTGTTGATTTCTGACAAACAATTCGATCAACCCAATTACCGTTATCGGGATTTGAGAGATGAAAATAATAAAAATCACCGCTTACATCGCAAGCGATCGAAGGGTCACCCCAAACTCCGTTCGTTGAAGAAAGATAACCTTCAGTCCAAGAATATCCGCCGTTATGCGAATAATAATATGAATCTATATTAGCTCCGGCAACAATCTCATTTGTATTATAAGGATTAATCATTATTGCAGGTTCATTCGGACTGCTGTTATTATCAATTGTAATAACCTGATATTGTGCTGATAAAGAAAGCGATAAAGTTAGAAGCAGTAATAAAATAAAATTTGTTTTCATAAGAAACGGTTTTATATAATGATGCGTTTGCAAAAAAAAGTTGCATATATAATCTGCGTTAAACCTCTTCAAACAAAAGTATTATACAAATGACACTTGTATATTAACACATATCTGAATTTAAATTTTCAGTAAAATCCACCGATGCTTAACTTGTTTAATTATTAAAAGGGGAACTAAAACATAATGATTTAATACGATTTCCGGTGTACTGTTATTTAAATCCTATTTTAAGAAATAAAGTCGGAGTAAAGGGAACGGGATCATTATAAATATTTATTACAGATGATTGATCGGCAGGGATACGCTCAAAATTTGAAAATTTAATATTCTCTTTGTTTAAAATATTTAATACGGA
>JANTGL010000154.1 GCA_024762915.1 Bacteroidales bacterium
GAAAAGGCATTCCCGACATTTTTAACAGCGAAGTTAATTTTGATTATATTGAAATCGGTGCAAATGCCGAACATAAATTGGCACGTTTCGGGTCGTCGCGTTGGCAGGTAACGGCAGGAAGCTTTGTAAACCGTAAAGATTTGCGTCTTTTGGAATACAAATATTTCAGAGGTTCCGATATTTATTTCTTTTCTGACCCTTTGCAATCTTTTCAATTGCTCGGTCCCACATTAAATACGAATAACGAATTTTTACAGGCAAATTACATTCACCATTTCAACGGCAGCATTTTGAACAAAGTGCCGGGAATTAACTTTTTAAAACTGATGCTTGCAGGCGGTGCCGGAACAATGAGTATTCCCGCAGAACATTTTTATCATTTTGAGATGTTTGCCGGTTTGGAACGCGTAATCAGAATAAAACAGCAACTGTTTCGTTTGGGAATTTATGCCGTAACAGCTGATAATACGCTTTCAAAAGCCGATTTTACCCTAAAATTCGGTATCAGCCCGTTTAATTCTTATACCAAAAAATGGACTTATTAACAGAAATGATTAAGGTAATGTTTTTGTCATTTCGAACTTGTTTCGGTATCCGATTAATATCTGAATATATAATAATTTAAATAAAACATATCCGGAATTCTTGATATGTTATCGATATTTTTATATTTTTGTTAGCAACAAGCACAGAACAAAAAAAAGGAATTCACTATTTAAATTCAAATGGTTATATTTGCAAAAAATATGAATATTGAGAACTGAATTTAACATATCAAGATTAAAATATCTACTAAATCTTTATAAGATTTCAGTGGAAGAATTGCTTGATATGATAAATTCAGATTTAAAAAACAAAATTAAAAAAGAAGATATTCTCTCTAACAAAATAGAGTTAAGATATTTAAAAAGGATTGACAAAGTTTTTAATAAAGGCCTTTCATTTTATATAGATCCAAAAGATATTAGAAAATCAAAAGAAACAAGTATTTTTTTTAGGAAAAAAAAATTCAATTCAGACCTCAATATTGGAGCCAAAAAGATTGTTAATCATTTCGAAGAAATGAAAATATCTCTTTCAGCTATCTCAAAACTGGCAGAAATTAATATCTCAAGGAAAATCCCTATTTATTCTATTAAAGATGACCCTCGAATAGTGGCACAGGAAGTTAGAAAATTTTTGTATCCGGATTTTAATAGAAATATGAAAATATTTTTAAAATCATTAATTTCTAAATTTGCTGAAAATAATATACTTGTTTTTGAATTTGTAGAAACGTGGAATAAAAAAGAAACTGCAAACATTGATGGTTTTTTTATTAATCCGAACGTTATTGTAATAAAACGCTATCAAAGAGCTTTTAGAAGAGAAATATTTACACTAATTCACGAATTAGGACATTTCTTAATTAATGAAGAAGAAATTGAAAAAATTGATTTTAATTATTTAGCAAAGGCTAATCTGAGCAAAATTGAGAAATGGTGTAATGATTTTTCATTTTACTTTTTAGCAGGTGAACATAGTGAAATACTTGACAATATTGAACAGGCGGCAGAAAGCAATGATTATCATTATAGTTTAATTGACAATATTTCAAAGGAAACACATTTATCTCGCTTAGCTTTATTTACACGGTTACTTTATCAGAAAAAATTATCTGCGAAGAATTACAACATTATTAAGGCAAATTTTGATGAAGAATATAGAAAAAAAAGAGACGAAGAAAAATTAAAAAAAGAAGCTGAAAAAGAAATGGGAATTAAACATCAGGGACGTTCACCACAGCCTATAAAATCACCACTTCTAATTTCGACTGTTCAGACCGCTTTTTATGATGGAATTCTTAACGAATATGAAGTCTGTAAGACATTGAATATTAAACCGAATAAATTAGATAAATATCTCTTATGAAAGTAGTAATTGACACAAGTTCTCTATTAGCTTTTGTTCGTTATTACTTACCATTTGATGATAAGCATACTTTATTCGATTTAATTAAAAACAAAATATTTAATAAAGAAATTATCATAATTGATAAGGTTATAGATGAATGTAAATTTATTTCAAAGGGTATTATTCTAGAAAAACTAGATTATTTAAAAAATAGAAGAATTAAAATAAATTCAACAGAAATCCTTCCAACAAAAAAATTCTACAATCAACTAGAAAATCAATTTGTCTATGGATCTGCTAAAAATAGACTGAATGAAGCTGAATATGAAAAAATGAAAGAAAATTTTCTACAATCGGCAGATGCTAAACTTATCTTATACACACTAAATTACAACAAAGAAAATAATATGTTTGAAGATAATAAAATGATTATTGTCACCGAAGAAAGCCCGTCAGAAAATGATAATAAGTTTATTAAAAAGATACCACAAATCGGAAAATTATTAGAAATTAAGGTTATAACTTTACCCAAATATTTTATAAAATTAGGAGTAAAGATTAATTATTAAAAAGCCTGTTGCTAAAAATTTATATAGTTAATGACTGCAAATTGCTAAACCCAAAATTTGTTTCATTAAATGAAATTTGTTGCTTAACCGAAAATGTAGTACTTTTAACACGCTACTAACCATATAAGTAGCCATTATAGTGATTTTAAAACTTCGGAACTATGAAAACACAAAAATTAATCACCGTTCTGCTCATTATCACCTTTTTTAATACAAACTCTTTCGGTGCTGAAACTTATAAAGACTTTCATAAAAATGATAATGCAAGAGCAATTTCATCAAACGTTAAAGAAAATATAGAAATTTCAACCGATAAACATTTTTCCTATAAAAAATCGATATTTCACTTATTTAACCGTACAAAACCGGAAGACGGTGAGCCGGAAAGAGAAAAAGCCGGTTTTATCGGTTTTATAATGTCTCTGTCAACTTTGGGATTTGCAGCAATTTTATATACCTTAATTTTTGTTTTCATAACAGATAGTGCCGCAGCTCCTGTTTTATTTGCCGTAACTTCATTTACGGCTCTTGCAGCAGGCATAACATCAATGGTATTAGGGATTACAGGAATAATAAAACATATCAGACATAAAAATAAATACAAAAAATTAGCTCAACCGATTACGGCAAGCGTTCTCGGTTTTATAGAAACTTTATTTTTTTTATATCTGTCTTATGTTGCACTTTTTATTTTTACCTTTTCCGGATTTTGAAAATTTAGTGAATAATACTAAATTCGGCGTTTGTAATAAAATTTTACTTTTTTAACTTCTGATTGTTTAAAATGAAATACGCCGAAATAGAAAATCAAAAAGAACTCAAACATTTGTTTCATAAACCGGGCGACATCATTGATAAAGTTGCCTTTCAAGATGTTGATTTAAGCGAATTTGAAGAAGATGTTTTCCGCTTTTATTTCAGCAACTGCCTGTTTCTCGGTTGCAAAATGAATGAAAAAATAAAAGAGCATATCGAAGATGAAAATTACATCTTTCCGAAGTTAAACGTTCCTTATAATATCTACCCCAATCGACTGTATGATAAAGATGATTTATACGGTGAATACGAACTCGGAAATCCGGCATCTTACGAACAAACATTTGATAAAACAGTTTACAATCATTTTATTGAAACCGGCAAAGAAGCCGACAGCATCAAAGAAACCCTTGCACGTCGTTTGCACGACCATTCGATAACAGATGCTCTGTACGATTTTCTCGAAAAATATGATGAGAAAAAAGTAGTTGCCGTCATGGGCGGTCACAGTTTGGCTCGCAATACCGCTGATTACAAGATGGTTGCAAAACTTTCCAAAGAACTGACCGAAAACGGCTACTTAATGATTTCCGGCGGCGGACCAGGAGCTATGGAAGCCGTTCATCTCGGTGCATGGTTTGCAGGCAGAGACATTACCGATTTACAAGAAGCTTTTATGATTTCGGATACGGCACCTCTTTACAAAGATAAACTTTGGCCGGAAACCGCCATGCAAATCATTGACAAATACCCGAATAAGGGAGAATATGAAAGTTTGGGCATTCCCACTTGGCTCTACGGTCACGAACCGCCGACACCTTTTGCAACAAAAATTGCAAAATATTTTGCCAACAGTGTTCGCGAAGACGGTTTGCTCACCATAGCCAAAGGCGGTATTATTTTCTCGCCCGGAAGTGCCGGAACCATCCAGGAAGTCTTTCAGGAAATTACACAAAATCACTACCTTAGTTTCGGCTATGCCAGCCCGATGATTTTTCTGAACAATCAATTTTGGACTGAAGAAACACCTGTTTACAATTATATTCTGGATTTAGTTGAAAAAGGCAAATTAAAAAACTTAATTTTGTCTGTTTGTGATACGATTGATGAAATTAAAACTGAATTAAAGAAATTTTATTTATAAAAATCAAAAAATTATATGATGAAAAAAATCTCAATAATTATTCTTACTTTTTTCTTATTTGTTAATTTTAATTATTCTCAAATAACAGAAGTTGAAAATGTAAAAACAGGTAAAACAGATAATCGAATAACGCTTTCCGAAACCGGAATGTATAAAGGAACAAAATCGGAAAAAGCAAATGAGTTTTATAACAAAGCAAATGATTACTTCAAGAACAGAGATTATAAAAATGCCGGAAAATATTATAAAAAAGCAATCGAAGAAGATACAAGTTTTGTGGAAGCTTATGATAATCTGGCTTTGTCGTATCGCAAAATGAAAAAATTTGACAAAGCAATAAATTACTATAAAAAATCAATTGCCCTCTACCCTGACGGACATATGGCACATATGAACCTTGCATCTGCTTATTTATTAAAAAAAGATTATGAAAATTCAATTAAAGAATATCAAATATTATTAAAATTATCTCCTGAAGACCCTGAAGGATATTACGGTATAGCAAATGTTTATATGACTGTCGGAAAATATGATGATGCTTTAAAGAATGCAAAACAAGCACTTAATTTATATCAAAAATCAAATTCTGATTTAACGGGAGATGCTTATTATCTTATCGGAATGATTTACTATTATAAAAATGACAGAAAAAATGCCGAAGAAAACTTTTTATCGGCAAAAAATAAAGGAATTAAACTGCATCCTCAAATAGAAAAAGATTTTTTTTCAAAAAATCAAGATGACATCCCCTTAAAAACAAAGGACGATTATATCAACACGGAACAAACTTTTATTGATGATTATAATTGGATATTTAAAGAAAGTATGGGTACAAATCCGGAAAAAAGAAAAATGTATTCTCGTTTTATCATTCGTTGGGTCAGCGGTTGTCCGTATATTAATGTTAATATAAATGAAAAAATCGTAAAATATCCGAAATGCGGTAATTGTGTGATTATTTTTATGGGCGGTTGGGTAAATTATGCTCTTCAAAATAAAGATTATAATAATGTCTATAAGGGAGCTTTAAATGGTACTGAAGATATCATTCAATTTTACTTCTCCAACAAAGAAGTTTTAGGTAAAAATAAAGGAATTGAGAAGTTAATTAAAATGAAAAATAATAACACGCTTAAAGATTATATCAAATCGAATATTTAAAAGTTTTTATTCTGTGTTTTATGAAATAATATTTCTGTAAGTAAATTTATTAAACAAGATAAAACGTTTAAATAACATACAATAAAATACTAACAATGAAAAAATTACAAATAATTATCTCGTTTCTTTTAGTCGGAGTAGTTGCATTCTCGCAAGAAAAAACGACGATTAATCATAAACTGTTTGCAGTTGTTAATCCCGAAACTTCTGAAATTGAAGTTACCGATACCATAAACTTGCAAAGCAACACCGAAAAAACTTTTTTACTGAATGCCGATTTTACTCCGGTTTCTTTAAGCAAAGGCATTAAATTGAGAAAAACAGAAGATAATATCAAAGCCGGTGATACCGGAATGGACAGAGATAATGACGAAACCTCCGTTAACATAAGTAAATGGAAAATTATCGGAAAAGCCGATAAATTTGTAATTTCATACAAAGGCAAACTCAGTTCCGAAATTCAACACAACAAAAAAGATTACCAAAGAGGATTTTCGCAATCTGCCGGAATAATTTCCGGAAAAGGCGTATATCTTGCCGGTTCAACATGGTGGGTACCGGTTTTCAACAATTCTTTAATGACTTTTTCTTTAACAAGTGAACTTCCCGAAAATTGGAAAAATGTAACGCAAGGAAAACGCACCGAAGAATATAAAAAAGAAAATAAACATTTCGACACTTGGGTATGCGACAAACCGCAGGAAGAAGTTTTTTTGATTGCGGCAAAATTTACCGAATATTCTCACACTGCGGCAAACGGTGTCAAAATTCAGGCATTTCTGCGTACACCCGATGAAGGATTGGCAAACAAATATGCCGATGTTACCGAACAATATATGCAAATGTATGAGGGAATGCTCGGCAAATATCCGTATTCGAAATTTGCTTTGGTCGAAAATTTCTGGGAAACCGGCTACGGAATGCCGTCTTTTACCCTTCTCGGGGAAAAAATTATTCGCTTTCCGTTTATTTTGC
>JANTGL010000155.1 GCA_024762915.1 Bacteroidales bacterium
ATTTTGATGCGTAAATTCGGTCAGGAAATGATTAAGGCAACAGCAGGGAAAAAAATACACGGAATTGCAGCAGTTCCCGGCGGAGTTCATAAAAATCTTCGACGAAATGAAATTGATTATTTCCTCGACGGTAAAGAAATTCCGAATGTTGATACTATGATTGAATGGTGTACAGAAGTTATTGATTTTATGAAAGGTTACCATAAAGAACATGCTGCTTGGCTGGATACTTTTGCAGCATTTCCGTCCGGTCATCTGGGTCTTGTTTCTAAAGACGGAAGCGGAGCATTAGATTTATACGACGGCAGATTAAGAGCTGTTGACAGCAACGGAACAATAACATTGAATGATATTCCGGATTTTCAATATCATAAATATTTGAACGAAGATGTGGAGCGTTGGTCGTATCTTAAATTTCCGTATATCAAACATCTCGGAAGAGAAAACGGATGGAACCGTGTGGGACCTCTCGGAAGATTGAATGTGTGTAAGTCGATTACAACACCGATTGCCGAAAAAGAACGAAAAGAATTTATGGCATATACAGGCGGAAAACCAAATAATATGACCATGCACACACATATGGCTCGTTTAATCGAAACTTTACATGCTGCCGAAGTTATGAAGGAATTACTTCATGATGAGGATATTACAGGTGACGAATTGGTTCGTGAAGGTGTCAGAAGAAATGAAGGTATCGGTGTTATTGAAGCACCGCGAGGAACTTTAATTCATCATTATAAAGTGGACGATGCCGGGAAAATTAATAAATGTAATTTAATTGTTTCAACAACACATAATAACGACCCAATGAACAAAGCAGTGGGTTGGGTGGCGCAAAATGTTTTGGACAAACAAGGTGAAATTACCGAAGGAATGCTTAATCAAGTTGAAGTTGCTATCAGAGCATACGATCCGTGTTTAAGTTGTGCAACACATGCCATGGGTAAAATGCCTTTGCAATTATCAATTTTTAATAAGGAAGGGGATTTAATTGATGAAAAACTTAAATCATAAAACGACTCGCATTTTCGGTATCGGAAACTCAGCACGACAGGATGACGGTTTGGGATGGGCTTTCCTTGATGAAATTCAAAAAAAAGGAAGTTTTAAAGGTGAGTTGCACTATTGTTATCAATTGAATATTGAAGATGCCGAATTGGTTGCCGATGCAGAGAAAGTTATTTTTGCCGATGCTTATGCAAGTGATTTATCCGAAGGATACAAAATTGAAAAATGTAAAACAAACGGTGAAATATCTTATACAACGCATGCGCTCAGTCCGGAAGCAATTTTAGCTTTATGCGAAAATGTTTACGGAAAGAAACCGGAAGCATATGTTTTGAAAATTAAAGGATTTGAATGGGAGTTATCGGAAGGATTAACTCAACCGGCCAAACAAAATTTATCAGATGCTTTGGAAATGATTTCTGAGTTTTTATAACTATTTTTAGTCTGTTTTTTTAAAGCCCGTAAATTATTTTACGGGTTTTTTTATTTGAAAAAAAGTTCTAAATTTGAATGTTCATTTTAACTTTAAATTATTAATTTTTAATCAAATTTTTTATCTTAATTTAATGAAAATAAATTATAAAATAGATAAAGAAAGAGAATTGATTATTGAAACTTGGCCTGAAATAATTACTGTTGAAGATTACGAACATGTTAAATTATCAGAATTTTCAGATGCTGACTTTAATTCATCTTATGATGTAATAACGGATTTAAGGAAAGTCGCAATGGAATTTGATGAAGAAATTATTGAGGGAATAGTAAATTTCATGAAAATAAATTCAAATAAAATGAAAAACAGGAAAAGTGCAATTATTGCTGATTCTCCGCAAGTTGTTGCAAGTTCTCTTTTTTTTGGCCAAAAAAATCGTAATTTATCCGTAAAAGTCAGTGTTTTTTCTTCAATGAATGCCGCTTATAAATGGATTAAAGAAAATTGGTAAATTGTGTGTTTAATTAAAGTTAACTTAATATATGAAAAGTACTTTCAAAATTTTTGAGGATAATAAGTTAATTACCGAAATTTTATCTTCAGATATTACTACGGATGAATATATAAAATTGAAACATGATGAATTTCATCATGCAAAATTTAACAGAAAATTTAATCTAATTACCGATTTTCGACTTTGTGAAAATAATTTTGATGATGCTGATTTGCAAGAAATGATCAATATTTTTACGGAAAATAAAGGAAAAGTAAGCAGAAAAAAAAGTGCTGTTATTGTATCTGACATAAGTCGTATAAAAAGAATTAACTTTAAAAAGAATATCTCAGCTTCTCCCCAAGAAATTAAGTATTTTTCCGATACGGAAGATGCTCTGGAATGGGTAAATCAATAAATAACGATATTTATATCTTAAAATAATAATATTATGCTGTCGTTTATTTAAAAAATGATAAATTTGCGGATTATAATTTTAATTTTTTAATAGTATGAAAAAGCAAATAATATTTTTTTTAGTATTTCTTTTTAGCTCACCTTTGATTTTTTCTCAAACATCCACAAATTTAGGTCTTAGCATCAATACAGGATATAATGGAGGAATCGGTGCAAGAACTCAAATTATGATATATAACTTGACAAAAGAGATTCCGTTTCATTTAAGATTCGGAATAGGATATACAAGCTTTAATCCGGGTATCTCCACAGATGCCAGAAGAATTTTTATTAATAATGCTACAAACGGAACACCTGAAAAAAATGGTCATAATTTTGATTTCAGGATGGATTTTTTAATTCCCGTTAAATTTTTAAATAACTCTTATGTTAATGTTGGCCCGCGTTACAGTAATTTTACGGGTAATTTTAAATTTATCGGAGGGAATGAAGATTTTGATATTGTTTCTAAACAATGGGGTATCGGTTTAGGCGGCGGTAATTATTTTAAAATAGCTGATAATTTTGATTTTGAAATCAGTTTGGGTGCAGATTATTTCTTTCCGTCTGCTTTAACCGGACATGATACATCATATAGCCCTGATAATGATAACATTAATCCGAGAAGAGATAATGAGAATGATAATATTGAATTTACTTATAAGGATGCGGATAAAGCAGTAAATCAACCAAAAATAATACCTCAAATAATGATCGGACTTGTATATAAGTTATAAATTATTAACAAATTCTCGGCAATTGCTCGCCTGAAATCATATCAACAATTCGTGTTGTTCCGATTGAGGTTTTTAGTTTAACGATTTTATCATCAGAACTTTCAACTTCACCTATTATTGCTGCATTTTTGCCGTATTCGTTTTGTTGCATTTTTTTCAGAACTTTCTCGGCATCTTCTTCGGCAACAAAAACAAGTAATTTTCCTTCATTGGCAACATAAAGCGGATCTAATCCCAAAAGTTCACATACGCCTTTAACATCTTCTCTTACAGGGATTTTATTTTCATGTAATATAATTCCATTGCCCGATGATGAGGCAATTTCGTTTAATGTACTTGCTAATCCGCCGCGTGTAGGATCACGAAGAACACTTACTTTATCCGAAGCATCAAGAATTTCTTTTATCATATGATTTAATGGTGCAGAATCACTTTCAATTTCTGTTTCAAATTCCAATCCGGCTCTTTTCGACATGATACAGGTTCCATGGTCTGCAACAGTTCCGCTGACAATAATTTTATCCCCCGGTTTGCAATTTTCGGGAGAAACAGTTACTCCTTCTTTCACAATTCCGACACCGGAAGTGTTGATGAATATTTTATCACCCTTGCCTTTTTCAACAACTTTTGTGTCTCCTGTAACAATTTGAACACCGGCTTTATCGGCTGCAAATTTTATGGATTGCACAATTTTCCATAAGTCCTCCATCGGTAAACCTTCTTCCAAAATAAATCCTAAAGAAAGATATTGCGGAACGGCACCGCAACAGGCAATGTCGTTTACCGTTCCGTAAACTGCCAGTTCACCGATGTTTCCGCCCGGAAAAAAAATGGGTTGAATGACGAACGAATCGGTAGAGATGGCCATTCTCCCTTTCGGAATCTCAAATACGGCACCGTCGTGCATTTTGTTCAAATACTCATTATCAAATTCTGAAAAGAACATTTTTTCGATTAATTTATTTGATAACGAACCGCCGCCGCCGTGTGCAAGCATCACTTTGTCATATTCCGTAATCGGAATCGGACAAGTTGCATCAAAATTTAATTCTTTTTTACCCACTTTTTTTATTTCTTATAAACTTTCAACGCCTCTTCCAGAATTTTTACCGAACGTTTTAAATCTTCAACTTTTAAAACATAAGCCAATCGAACTTGATTTTTCCCGGCTCCGGGTGTCGAATAAAAACCTTGTGCCGGAGCAAGCATTACGGTTTCTCCCTTGTAATTAAAATCGTTGAGTAACCAAATGCAAAAATCTTCAGCATCTTCAATCGGCAAGCTGATAACCGCATAGAATGAACCTTTAGGCATGGGTGCAACAACACCGTCAATTTTATTCAAAGCATTAATAACATAATTTCTGCGTTCAATGTATTCATTATACACTTCATCAAAATAGTCGCTTCCGACTTTTAAAGAAGCTTCGGCAGCTATTTGTCCGAATAGGGGCGGACTCAAACGTGCCTGTCCGTATTTTAAAGCTGAAGCCATCAAATCTTTATTTCGGCTGACCAATGCACCGATACGAACACCACATTCGCTGTAACGCTTTGAAACAGAGTCAAAAAGAACGGCATTTTTTTCTAAACCTTCCATTTGCATAACGGAATAATGTTCATGTCCGTCGTAGCAGAATTCACGATAAACTTCATCAGCAAACAGATATAAATCATGTTTAATGACTAAATCTCTAAGTTGCATTAATTCTTCTTTGGAATATAAATAACCGGTAGGATTATTCGGATTACAAACCAAAACAGCTTTTGTTTTAGGGGTAATTAATTTTTCAAAATCAGAAATCGGAGGCAATGCAAATCCGTCTTCAATATAAGAGGTTACGGGAACAATTTTTACGCCTGCTTCAACGGCAAATCCGTTATAATTGGTATAAAAAGGTTCGGGAATAATAACTTCATCACCGGGATTCATGGTTGCCATAAATGCAAAAATAATGGCTTCCGAGCCGCCGGTTGTAACCATAATATCTTCGTAACTTACATTAATATCAACACTTTTATAATAGTCTGCAAGTCCTTTTCGGTAACTTTCATTTCCGGCAGAATGGGAATATTCAGCTGTTTTTACATCGAAGCTTTTAAGTGCTTCGAATGCAACTTCAGGTGTTTTAATATCCGGTTGACCGATGTTAAGATGATAGACTTTTATACCTCTTTTTTTTGCGTCTTCGGCATAAGGAACTAATTTTCTGATGGGTGATGCAGGCATTACGGAGCCTCGTTCTGATAATTTTGGCATTGTATTTTATTTATAATTAATAAATTATATTATTCTTCGTTTCGTTGAACTTCTCCTTTAATATGAAGTTTTACCGGTGAATTTTTTGCATTTGAATATACCGTTATTGTTTTTGTAAAAGTTCCGATTCTTTTAGTGTCATATTTAACATGAATTTTTGCTGTTTCCCCTTTTTTAAGAGGTTCTTCCGGATAAGTCGGGACCGTACAACCGCATGATGATTTTACATTTGTAATTATCATAGGATCCTTACCGGTGTTTTTAAAAACAAATTCGTGAATTCCTTCACTGTTTTGTTTAATTTTACCGAAGTCGAAAGTCAGGTCTTCTTTAAAAGTCATTTCGGCACTGCTTTTCCCGTCATCTGTTTGTGAACAAGCTGCTGTAAACAAAAGTGTTACGGCTAATGTGAGATTAATTATTTTTTTCATTTTTTAAGATTAATGTTTAAATGTTTATGTTGTTTAATGTTTTCTGTTTAAGTTGATAAGACGTAAACTTTTGATTAATATTGATAAATTCAAATTTCAAATTTCAGATTTTCAACCTAATTCAATCCTTTCAATCTCTCATCTATCTCCCTCAATTCTTTTAAGCTCATTATATCTGAAACAAGTAACTTCATGGTCGTTAACCATTCCTGCTGCCTGCATAAAAGCATAACAAATTGTCGAACCGACAAATTTAAACCCTCTTTTTTTTAAATCTTTACTCATTGCATCCGATTCCTTACTTGTTGCAGGAATTTCTTCCCAAGATTTAAACGTGTTAATAATTGTTTTATGATTTACAAACTGCCAAATATACTTATCAAATGTTCCGAATTCATTTTGAATTTTCAGGAATGCATTCGCATTGCCTACGGTCGCCTTTATTTTCAGCTTATTGCGGATAATGCCGGCATCATTCAATAATGAATTTATTTTTTCTTGACCATAGTTTGCAATTTTTCGATAATCGAAACTGTCAAAAGCTTTTTGAAAATTATCTCTTTTTTTCAAAATTGTAAGCCAACTTAAACCTGCCTGAAACGCATCGAGCAACAAAAATTCAAATAATTTTTTGTCGTCATGAACCGGAACACCCCATTCTTCATCATG